>NZ_FTOO01000011.1 GCF_900156755.1 Alicyclobacillus vulcanalis | reverse complement strand
CAATCCAAGCGTCTATCCTGTACTCCATTTGGGGTCGCATGGACTTGTGGGTTTGGTGGTCTCGTGTGTTTAGTTTTCAAGGAGCGTTCCCGCGCTCTCGCGCGGTCGTTCGCGCCGCCTCGCGGGCGGCGAGAATGATATTAACACCCTTTTGCAGCGTCTGTCAACCTCCATTCTCGAGGAAATTCAATCCACCCTGATGCGGCCCTTGATTTCGCTCCTCGCCTACTGGACGCAACAAAGGAACGAGCGGCGCGCATCCCGCGCACGCCGCTCGATTTCGCGCCCATCCCACAGGCCAAACACGCCCCTTCGAACTTCCGCTCCAGCGCCTCCTCTGCCTCAGCGCCTCCTCTGCCTCAGCGCCTCCTCTGCCTTAGCGCCTCGGGACCTCGCGCGATTTCACAAGTCGAGCGCGCAGGCGGGCCTTGGTCAGCATCGAATGTTGCGGGTCGAGCGCGCGACGCACATCCCAAAGCCGCAGTTCGCTGACCATCATGCCCGCGAGAATGAGCGCGACGCCCAGCCATCGGATGGGAAAGACGTGATCGCCGTTCAAGAGCCATGCGCCGACGACGGCCACGGGAAGTTCCAACGTGCCGAGCACTGCGGCCGTGCGGCCACCGATGCGCGGGATGGCGACGAGGGCAAACAGCGTCGGAAGAACCTGACTCAAAAGCGCGACCCAAAATCCCCAGAAGAGCGTTGGAGATGGGCTGGCCATGAGCCTGTGAACGAACGGGCCGGGTGGGAACACTGCCAGCACGGCGAGCCCGGCGATGGTGATCACGAGCGCGGAACGAAGCTCTGGAGAGACGTCGGGATCGTTGTAAGCGGAGAGGGTGAGATTCACGGCATAGGCGAGCGCGGCGCCTAGCCCCATGAGGGCAGCACCGAAGGGGACGCTCTTCCACGAGGCCCCGGTGGCTCCGACGGCAAGGACGGTGCCGCCGAGAATGAGGACGAGGCCGACCCACTTCGCGGCCCCTGGGACGCGGCGATGCCAGATGGCATCGATGAGCGTCGCCATCCACACGAACTGGAACATGAACACGATGGCGACGGAGGCCGGCAGGACGGCGAGCGCACGATAGTACGTGTAGCAGAACAGGGCATTCATGAGGCCGATGAGGGCGATGAGCAGCCACTGGCGGCGATCGATCCGCTTGCCCCGGTGGCGAAACAGTGCGACGGCCCACAGGCACACCGCCGCGATGGCGTACTGCGCGTCGGTGGCCGTGGCGGGATCGAGCCCGGATGCGTACGCGATGCGCAGAACGGGCGATACGAGCCCGTACATCGCCGCCGCACAGAGCATCAAGATGGCGTACAACGCGATCCCTCCTCCGCGTAAAGCGGCCAGCGTCGTGGCCGCCATTCCCGGAGATAAGGATAGCGCACATTGCTAGGATTGCCAATTATGTGCGATATCGTGGCGATACTGCGCTCCGCTAAAGCGGATCGAGGCGACGGCGGTGTACGCGCGGTCCAGGGCCGCGGGGATGTCGTGCGCGACGGCGCTCACGGTGAGCACGCGGCCGCCTGCGGTTTCGAGGCGGCCGCCTTCGCCCGCGCGCGTGCCGGCGTGAAACACGGTCACGCCTTCCGGGAGCTGCCCCGGGAGCTCGATGGGCACGCCGGTCTCGGAGGACGCGGGGTAGCCCGCGCTCGCCATCACGACGCACACCGCTGCATCCCGGTGCCAGGACACCGCGGCGGGTTGCAGGGAATCGTGCGCAACCGCCCACATCACCTCGAACAGGTCCCCGGCAAACAGCGGGAGCACGACCTCCGTCTCGGGATCGCCGAAGCGGCAGTTGAACTCCACGACCTTCGGCCCCTCGTCGGTCAGCATGAGTCCGGCGTACAGCACGCCGCGATACACCGCGCCCATCTCGCGCAGGCGCGCGAGGGTCGGCTGCACAATCTCCCGAGTCACGCGGTCGATCACGTCCTGCGTCACGCGCGGCACGGGCGAGAACGCGCCCATCCCACCCGTGTTCGGGCCGCGATCGCCATCCAGCAGGCGCTTGAAGTCCCGGGCGGGGAGCATCGGCACGGCGGTGTGGGCGTCGACGAAGTACATGAGCGACACTTCCACGCCCCGCATGAACTCCTCGATCACGACCCGGTGCCCCGACGCGCCGAAGCGCCCGCCGACGAGCATGTCCTCGAGCGCCCGTTCGGCCTCGTCGACGGTCTCCGCGACGACGACGCCCTTGCCCGCCGCGAGCCCGTCCGCCTTGACCACAATCGGCGCGCCGTGCGCGCGAACGTAGGCGCGAGCCTCGTCGAGATCGGCGAACGTGCGGTGGCGCGCCGTCGGCACGCCGGCCTCTTCCATGACCTGCTTGGAAAAGGCCTTGGAGGCCTCGAGCTGCGCCGCCAAGCGGCTCGGCCCGAAGACGGCGATCCCGGCTTCGGCGAGCGCGTCCGCCAGCCCCTCGGCCAGCGGCTGCTCGGGGCCCACGGCCACGAGGTCCACGCCGCGTTCGCGGCAAAAGCGCACCATCGCGGCGTGATCGGACGCCGAGATGTTCACCAGCTCGGCCCACTCCGCCATGCCGGGGTTCCCCGGCGCCGCGTAGATGGTGGGCCGGCTCTCACTCTGCGCGAGTTTCCAGACCATGGCGTGTTCGCGCGCGCCTTGGCCCACCACGAGCACGCGCGGGCGCCGCTCTGCGTTTCCCATCGTCTCTCCTCCTTGACCGTGTTCGACTCGCCTCAGTGCAGGAAGTGGCGTTCGCCGGTGAACACCATGGCGATCCCGGCCTCATCTGCGGCGGCAATGCTGTCCTCATCCCGGATGGAGCCGCCCGGCTGGACGATCGCGGCAATTCCCGCGCGCGCCGCAGCCTCGACCGTGTCTCGCATCGGGAAGAACGCGTCGGAGGCGAGGACGGCCCCCTTGGCGCGCGCACCGGCCTGCTTCAGGGCGATCTCGGCCGCACCCACGCGGTTCATCTGCCCTGCGCCGATGCCAAGCGTTTTTTGGGCGTCCGCCACGACAATGGCGTTGGACTTGACGAACTGGACGGCGCGCCAGGCGAAGCGAAGCGCCTCGTACTCTGCGTCGGTCGGTGCGCGCTTCGTCACGACGCGCCAATCGTTCGGATCGGCCGAGGCGTGATCGACCGACTGGACCAAAAAGCCCCCGGTGACGCGCCGGAACGTCACGGCGCCTGACGGCCACACGGGCTGAGACATGTCGACCGTCAAGAGGCGCAGATTCTTTTTCTTCGCCAGGACCTCGCGCGCTTCCTCAGCGAAGGTTGGCGCGATGATGATCTCGAGGAAGATGCCGGCGAGGCGCTCGGCGAGGCGGCGGTCGACCTCGCGGTTCAGCGCGACGATGCCGCCGAAAATGGAGACGGGATCAGCCTCGTACGCCTGGTCAAACGCCTCGAATAGCGTGCTGCCGCGGCCGATGCCGCAGGGGTTCATGTGCTTGACCGCCACGGCGATGGGCTCGCCGAAGTCGTCAAACGCGCGGAGGATTTGAAGCGCGCTGTCGGCATCCTGGATGTTGTTGTAGGAAAGTTCCTTGCCTTGAAGCTGCTCGGCTCGCGCGATGGTGGCCTTCGTGGCGTTGGGCTCCATGTAAAAGTGGGCGCGCTGATGCGGGTTCTCGCCGTAGCGCAAAGCCTGCTTGGCGACGCCCGTCACGTGGAACACCTGCGGCCACTCGTCCTCCCCCTTGGCCTCAGGGGCGAGGTCACCCGCCAAATAGTCGGCGACGAGCGCATCGTAGCGCGAGAGCGTCCGAAACACCTTGGCCGCGAGCTCGCGGCGGAACTCGCGCGACACCTCGCCCTGGCGCAGGGCCTCAAGGACGCGCGGGTAATCGGCGGGATCGATCACGGGGAGCACGAATTCGTGATTTTTGGCCGCGCTGCGCAGCATCGCGGGCCCGCCGATGTCGATCATCTCGATGGCCTCGTCGTCCGTGACGCCTTCGCGCGCGATGGTTTTCGCGAAGGGGTACAGGTTGACGACGACGAGATCGATGGCCTTCAGGCCGTGCTTCTTCATCTGCTCCACATGCTCAGGCACGTCGCGGCGCGCCAGCAGTCCGCCGTGCACGCGCGGGTGGAGCGTCTTCACGCGCCCATCGAGGATCTCCGGAAAGCCGGTGTGCTCCTCGATGGGCGTGACGGGGATGCCAGACTGCTCGAGCAGCCTTGCGGTGCCGCCGGTCGAGAGGATGTCAAAACCGAGCTCACGCAACGCTTCGCAAAACGGCACAATGCCTTCCTTCTCGTAGACGCTGACGAGCGCCAGTCCTGCCACGTTCCCACTCCTTTGCGGGCTGACCCGCTTTCTCTAGTCGAGAAACACCACGCCGCCGTCGCCGCGGGCGATCCGGCCGATCTCGTACACCGCCTCGCCCTCCTCGCGAAGGATCGCGGCCGCGCGCGTCGCCTCGGCCTCGGGCAGCGCGACGACATAGCCGATGCCGAGATTCCAGATGCGCGACGCCTCCTCCAGGGAAAGGCCGCTCGCGCCGAGCAGCCACTGAAACACCGGCTGCATTGGCCATGACCCGCGCCGGATCTGCGCCTCGCAGCCCTTGGGGAGCACGCGCGGCAGGTTGTCGACGATGCCGCCGCCCGTGATGTGGGCCATCGCCGTGACGCGCACCCCGCCGCGCAGGAGCTTGAGGACGCTCTTGACGTAAATCCGCGTCGGGCGAAGCAGCACCTCCGCCGTGTCCGCGTCCTCGCCGGGAAACCGGTCGGTGAGTTGAAGGTTGTGCTCCGCCACGAGCTTGCGCACGAGGGAGTAGCCATTTGAATGCACGCCGTTTGACGCGAGCCCGAGCAGCACGTCCCCCGCTCGCACGGCCGATCCGTCCACCATCTCGCCGCGGTTCACGCAGCCCACGGCGAAGCCGGCGAGATCGTACTCGCCATCGCCGTACATGCCGGGCATTTCGGCCGTCTCACCGCCCACGAGCGCCACGCCGGCCTGGCGGCAGCCCTCTGCGACGCCCGACACCACCGCTTCGGCCACGCCGACGTCGAGCTTGCCGACGGCGAGGTAGTCCAGAAAAAACAGCGGCTCCGCGCCCACCGTGAGGATGTCGTTGACGCACATCGCCACGCAGTCGATGCCGACCGTGTCGTGCCGCCCCGCGGCGAAGGCGATTTTGAGCTTCGTGCCGACGCCGTCGGTGCCGGAGACCAGGACGGGCTCCGAGAACCGTGCGAGATCGAGCGCAAACCCGCTCGCGAAGCCGCCGATGGCCGCGAGCACCTCGGGCCGGAGCGTCGACTTGGCCAGACCGGCGTATCGCTTGGCCGCCTCGTTGCCGGCGTCGATGTCGACGCCCGCCTGTTTGTACAGATCCAAGGTTCACCCTCCTATGCGGATGGGCTCCATGCCCTCGTTCAGCGTCTGATCGATCAAACTCGTCGGATAGCGGCGGGTGAAGCACGCGTTGCAGAAGGGCACGGGCGATCCGGCCGGAAACCCGAAACCCTGCATCAGCTCCTCCACCGTCAGGAACTCGAGCGAGTCGGCCTCGATGGCACGCCGGATGTCCTCGACGGAGTGGCGCGCGGCGATAAGCTCGTCCTCCTTGGCCGTGTCGATGCCGTAGTGGCACGGACTCACGTACGGCGGGCTCGAGATGCGCACGTGGACCTCGAGCGCTCCCGCGCCGCGCAGCAAGCGGACGATGCGCCGGGAGGTGGTGCCGCGGACGATGGAGTCGTCGATGAGGACCACGCGCTTGCCCTCGACGACGGATCGGACCGCGTTCAACTTCAGGCGGACGCCGAGATCGCGCAGCTCCTGCGAAGGCTGGATGAACGTGCGCGCGATGTACTTGTTCTTGATGAGGCCCGTCTCCAGTGGGAGCCCGCTTTGCTCGGCGTAACCGGCCGCGGCCGACACGCTCGAGTCCGGCACGCCGATCACGATGTCGCCCGGCGCGGGATGCTTTTCGGCCAGAATGCGGCCAAGCTGCTTGCGCACGCTGTGCACGTTCCAGCCGTCGACGTCGCTGTCGGGGCGCGCGAAGTACACGTGCTCAAACGTGCACATGCGCCTGGGTCCGCGCGGCGCGAACCGCACCGAGCGCACGCCCGCCCGCGTGATGTGCAGCAGTTCCCCGGGTTCGACGTCCCGGATGAGCGTGGCGCCGACCGTCTCGAACGCGCACGACTCGGACGCCACGACGTGCGCGTCACCGAGCCGGCCGAGGACCATCGGGCGCAAGCCAAACGGATCGCGCACGGCGATGAGCTCGTCGTCGCTCAGGATGACGAGCGCAAAGCCACCCTCGATCTTCCGCACGGCCCGCGCGACGAGATCGGCCAAATCGCCCGCGCCCTCCTTGGCGATGAGGTGCGCGATGACCTCGGTGTCCGACGTCGTCTGAAACAGGCTGCCCTGTTCCTCCAACTGAATGCGCAGGAAGCGCGCGTTGACGAGGTTGCCGTTGTGCGCGATGGCGAAGTTGCGCGCGTGCGTCGCGAGCGCGATGGGCTGCGCGTTTTGTATCGTGTTCGATCCGGCCGTCGAGTACCGCACGTGCCCGATGGCGGCGTGGCCGTACAGCCCCTCGAGCTCGCCCGCCCGGAACACGTCGGTCAAAAGCCCCAATCCCTTGTGGCTGTACATGCGCGATCCGTCCGTCGACGTGATGCCGGCCGCCTCTTGTCCGCGGTGCTGGAGCGCGACGAGCCCGTAATAGGTGAGCGCAGCCGCCCGCGGGTGACCAAAGATGCCAAAGACGCCACACTCTTCGCGCGGCTTGTCGTCGTAAGCCGCCTGCTTTTCCACGCTATCCACGCCTGGTCTCTCCTTTGGCTCAAACCGTTGCGCGCGAGTCGACAGCATGCGAGCGGAGAAGGCTCGGAATCGCGGTTCGGTACGCCTCCTCCAAATCTGCGAGCGAAACGCGGACGCGATGCTCGCCGAATGAGACTTCGAGATGCGGCGCGCCGGTGAACTCCCCTGCGGCGCGCGCCGGGACATCGAGGGCCTGGGCGAGATCGAGCAAGGGCGCCAACGCCTCCGGCGCGACCGCCGCGATCGCACGGCCCTGCGCTTCGGAGAACAGCCAGCCCGCGAAGCGCACCGCTTCGGGCGCCGCGATGGACGCGCCGCAGCCCGCGCCGATGGCCATCTCCGCGATGGCGACGGCCAAGCCGCCTTCGGAGACGTCGTGGACCGCCTGGGCGAGCCCGTCCGCCGCGATGCGCTGCAGCAGTTCGTGCAGGCGCCGCTCGGCGGCGAGATCGAGATAGGGCGCATCGCCCACCGGCTCCCCACACGCCAGCTCAGCGTACAAGGACCCGCCGAGATCGTCGTCCTCCCGGCCGAGCACCACCAGCGTAAGCCCCCGCGGGTCTCGCGGCATCGAGGGCATGCGGCGCGCGATCCCGTCGAGGACCCCGACGCAGCCGACGATGGGGGTCGGATCGATGTCCTGGCCGCGCGACTCGTTGTACAGCGACACGTTGCCGCTCACGACGGGCGTGTCGAGCGCGCGGCAAGCCTCCGCCATGCCGTCGATGGCGTCCGACAGCTGGCGCATGACCGCGGGCTTCTCGGGATTCCCGAAGTTTAAGCAGTTGGTGATGGCGAGCGGCTTGGCGCCGACGGCGGCGACGTTGCGGGCCGCCTCCGCCACGGCGATGGCGCCGCCCTTTTTGGGATTGAGCCGGACGTAGCGGGCATTGCCATCCGTCGCCATGGCGATGGCTTTATCCAGGCCGGGCACTTTGACGAGCGCCGCGTCCATGCCAGGGCCGATGACCGTCTGCGCGCGCACCATCGTGTCGTATTGGCGGTAGACCCACGACTTGTCCGCGATGTTCGGGTGGCGCATCAAGTCGAGCCAGGCCGCTTCGATCTGGCCGAGATCGGGCTCAGGGATGCGCGCGGCCTGCGGCTCGACGGGCGGGCCTACGGGCCTTGCGTACACGGGCGCCTCGTCGACGAGCGCCCGAACGGGGATTTCGGCCACCACGTCCCCGTGCCACAGGAGGCGAAGCATGCCGTCGTCGGTCACGCGCCCGACGTCCGCCACCTCCAGGCCGTAGCGCCGAAAGATGGAGAACGCGACGTCTTCCTTGCCGCGCTCCAGCACGACGAGCATGCGCTCCTGCGACTCGGACAGCATCATTTCGTACGGCGTCATGCCCGTCTCGCGCACGGGCACCCGGTCCAAGGCGAGCTCGATCCCGCCGCCCGCGCGGCTCGCCATCTCCGCCGATGACGACGTCAACCCGGCGGCGCCCATGTCCTGAATTCCGACGACCGTACCTGTGGAGATGAGCTCGAGGCACGCCTCCATGAGCAGCTTGCCGAGGAACGGATCGCCCACTTGCACGGCGGAGCGCTCCTTTTCCTCCGGATCCTCCGCCGACGCGAACGTGGCGCCGTGAATGCCGTCGCGGCCGGTCCGCGCGCCGACGACAAACACCGGGTTCCCGACGCCCTTCGCTTCCCCGCGCACGATGCCGTTTGCGGGCAGGATGCCGACGCACATCGCGTTGACCAGCGGGTTCTGGCGATAGGTCGGCGAGAACTGAACCTCGCCGCCGACGGTGGGGATACCGACGCAGTTCCCATAGCCGCCGATCCCGGCCACGACCTGCGCGAACAAGTACCGCGTGCGCGCGTCGTCCAGTGGCCCAAACCGCAGGCTGTCCAAAAACGCGATGGGCCGCGCGCCCATCGTGAAGATATCGCGCAGGATGCCGCCGACGCCTGTCGCTGCGCCCTGGTAGGGTTCGACGGCCGAAGGATGGTTGTGGCTCTCCATCTTGAACGCCACGGCCCACCCGTCGCCGATGTCCACCACGCCCGCGTTTTCGCCCGGTCCCTGCAAGACCTGTGGGCCCGATGTCGGGAACCTGCGCAGGTGGACTTTCGAGCTCTTGTAGCTGCAGTGCTCCGACCAAAGCACGCCGAAGATGCCAGCCTCCACGTAGTTCGGCAGGCGTCCAAGCTTCTCCACCACCAGCTCGTACTCGGCGTCGGTCAGCCCCAGGCTCCGATAGATGGCGCCACTCCGAATCTCTTCAGGCGTTGGCTCACGCATGCGTTAGGCCCTCCTCGACGTGCGCGCGAATCGACTGAAACATGCGAATGCCGTCCTCCGACCCCATCCACTCGATCACGGCGCGCTCAGGGTGCGGCATGAGGCCCAGCACGTTGCGCCTGGCGCTCAAAATGCCGGCGATGTCGTCGGCCGACCCGTTTGGATTGTCGACGTAGCGGAAGGCGACTCGGTCCTCGCGGCGAAGCGCTTCGAGAACACCGGGTTCCGCGTGGAACCGCCCTTCGCCGTGCGCGATGGGAATGCGGATGACTTCTCCCCGCTCATACAGGCGCGTGAACGGCGAATCGTTCGTCTCCACGCGCAGCGCGGCCACCTCACACCGAAACTGGAGGTGCTCGTTGTGCAGAAGCGCGCCGGGAAGCAGGCCGGCTTCCGTGAGAATTTGGAATCCATTGCAAATGCCGAGCACCGGCTTGCCTCGCTCGGCCTCGCGGGCGATGGCGCTCACGACGGGCGAAAAGCGCGCGATGGCTCCGGCCCGAAGGTAGTCGCCATAGGAGAAGCCGCCCGGAAGCACGATGGCGTCATACGCCGACAGGTCCGCGGCGTCGTGCCAGACGAGATCGACCGGGTCGCCCGTCACCAGGCGGATGGCCTGCTCGGCGTCGCGATCGCAATTGGAACCCGGAAAGACGACCACCGCCCACCTCATTGGCCTCGCTCCTTGACGTCAAACGCGTAGGTCTCCATGACGGGATTCGCGAGCACCTTCTGGCACATGTCCTCGACTTGGCGCGCCGCAGCCTGTTCGTCCTCGGCGGCGATGGTCATCTGAATGAACTTGCCGATGCGCACCTCGCCCATCTCCTGAAACCCCAGCGAGACGAGCGCGCCTTGGACCGCGTGACCCTGAGGATCGAACACAGACGGCTTCAACCACACCTTGACCTCGACATCGAATTGCTTCAACGCGCCACGCCTCCCTTGAGCCGAGCCCACACTTCTTGGTACGCCTGTTCCACGCCGCCGAGATCGCGCCGGAACCTGTCCTTATCCATCTTTTCCCTCGTGTGTTCGTCCCAAAGCCGGCACGTGTCGGGCGAAATTTCGTCCGCGAGGACGATCTCGCCGGAGCCCAGCCGGCCGAACTCCAGCTTGAAGTCGACGAGGATGAGCCCGGCGTCGCGGAAGCGCCGGACGAGGAGGTCGTTGACGGCGAGCGCGAGGCGCCTCAGCTCCGCGAGGTCCTCCGCTGTCGCCAGATGGAGGAGGATGGCGTGATCGTCGGTGACGAGGGGATCGCCGAGCGCGTCGTTTTTGTAGTAGAACTCGACGAGCGGGCGCTCGAGCGGCGTGCCCTCCTCGATGCCGAACCGCTTGGCGAAGCTTCCGGCGGCGAGGTTGCGCACCACGACCTCGAGCGGAATGATGGCCACCTTGCGCACGAGCGTCTCGCGCTCCGAAAGCTGTTCCACGAAGTGCGTCGGCACGCCGTGCTCCTCGAGATACCGAAAGAGGAGATTGCTCACCTGGTTGTTGATGGCGCCCTTGCCGACAATGGTCCCTCGCTTCTCGCCGTTGAACGCGGTGGCGTCGTCCTTGTACACCACGCGCACCACGCCCTCGTCGGGCGTCGCAAACACCTTTTTCGCCTTGCCTTCATACAGCAGCGTTTCTTCGGCCATTTCGCCCATCCTTTCGTGAGAGCGGCTCACATGCCAAATCGCTGGAAGATGGTGTCGACGTGCTTCAGGTGCCAGGACGGATCGAACAGGGCGTCCACCTCTTCCGGCGTCAGGTGAGCCCGGACGCGATCGGAGGCGAGGACGAGCTCCTTGAACGATCTCGCCTCCTCCCACGCCTGCATGGCGAGCGGCTGGACGGTGTCGTACGCCTCCTCGCGCGACAGCCCTTTGTCCACCAGCGCGGTCATGACGCGCTGCGAAAAGACGAGCCCGTGCGTCCGGTCCATGTTTCGCCGCATGTTGTCCGGGTAGACGTGCAGGTCCGACAAAATGCGGTTCATCCGGTTCAACATGTAATCGATGAGGATAGTCGCGTCCGGCAGCACGATGCGCTCCACGGACGAGTGACTGATGTCGCGCTCGTGCCAGAGCGGCACGTCTTCCAGCGCGGGCACGACGTAACCGCGCAACACGCGCGAGAGCCCGGAAATCTGCTCGCAAGAGACCGGGTTGCGCTTGTGCGGCATGGCAGAGGACCCCTTTTGGCCCTTGTAAAACGGCTCCTCCACCTCGCGCACCTCGGACTTTTGCAGCGCCCGGATTTCCGTCGCGATTTTGTCGAGCGTCGTGCCCAAAAGCGCCAGCGTGAAGACGAACTCGGCGTGCCGATCCCGCTGCAGCGTCTGCGTGCTGATGGGTGCGGGCTTCAGGCCGAGGCGCGAGCAGACGTACTCCTCCACCCGCGGATCCACGTTGGCGTACGTGCCCACCGCGCCGGAGATCTTGCCGTAGCGCATGCGCTCGCTCGCCGCGTCAAACCGCTCGAGATCTCGCTCCAACTCCGCGTACCAGAGCAGGCACTTCAGCCCAAACGTCGTCGGCTCCGCATGCACGCCGTGCGTGCGCCCCATCATGACCGTGTATTTGTGCTTTTTCGCCAGCGCCTCCAGCGTCGCGAGAAGTTGCTCCACGTCCTCGCGGATGATCTGAATGGGCCTGCGCAGCTGCGCCATGAGCGCGGTGTCGACCACGTCCGTCGACGTGAGCCCATAATGCACCCACTTGCGCTCCGGCCCCAGCGATTCCGAGACCGCCCGAGTGAACGCCACCACGTCGTGGCGCGTCTCCTGTTCAATCTCCAGCACGCGCTTCACATCAAAGCGAGCGCGTTCCCGGATGAGCCGCGCGTCCTCCTTCGGAATGACGCCCAGCTCGGCCCAAGCCTCCACCGCCAGAATCTCGACTTCCAGCCACCAGCGCATCCTCTCTTCCAGCGTCCACAAGTTCGCCATTTCAGGCCGGCTGTACCGGTCGATCACGCCACATCCTCCTCATGTAAGCGCCCCAGGCCGCGCGGGCCCAAGGGCCGAGGTGTCTCGTCGACAGCGCGCCTTTTCAACTCTATCCGCGCTTCACAAGCGTTCCCACCGATCCCCATCGTAACACGATCGCGCCGGAGATCCGAACGTTTATTGTGAATTTGGCACGAACGTTCGATCCCGCGGATGCAGACTCGCCGGGCGGCGAGTCACTCCCACTCGATGGTCGCAGGCGGCTTCGACGTGATGTCGTACACCACGCGGTTGATGCCCGGGACCTCGTTGACGATGCGCGTCGAAATGGCCGCCAGGACCTCCCAGGGAATGCGGGCGAAGTCCGCCGTCATGCCCTCCTGCGAGTGCACGGCGCGCACGGCGAGGGTGTAGGCGTACGTCCTCTCGTCGCCCATCACGCCGACCGTGCGGTTCCCGGTGAGCACGGTGAAATACTGCCATATCTCGCGTTCCAAGCCCGCCTTCGCAATTTCATCGCGCAAAATGGCGTCCGACTCGCGCACGAGATGGAGCTTCTCTTCCGTGACCTCGCCGATCACCCGGATGGCGAGGCCAGGGCCAGGAAACGGCTGCCGCCAGACGATCTCCGGCGCCAGGCCGAGCGCCTCACCGAGGCGGCGCACCTCGTCCTTAAACAACTCCCTCAGCGGCTCGATGATCTCAAACCGAATGTCCTCGGGCAGCCCCCCCACGTTGTGGTGAGACTTGATGGTGGCCGCCGTGTGCGTGCCGCTCTCGATGATGTCCGTGTAAAGCGTGCCCTGCACCAGGTAGTCAAACGGCCCGAGCCGATCCGACTCTTCCTCAAAGACCCGAATAAACTCCTCGCCGATGATCTTTCGCTTCCGCTCAGGGTCCGTCACGCCCTCGAGGCGACTCAGAAACCGCGCTCTTGCGTCCACGCGCACCACGTCGATGCCCAGCTTATCCCGCAGGCTCTGCATCACGCTGTCGCTCTCGCCCTTGCGCAACAGGCCGTGATCGACAAACATGGCCGTGAGTTGGTGCCCAATGGCGCGGTGCACGAGCGCCGCGGCCACCGACGAGTCCACGCCGCCGGAGATGGCGACGAGTACGCGCTTGTCGCCGACCCGCTGGCGAATGGCCGCGATGGACTCGTCGATGAAGTTGGTCATCGTCCAGTCGCCCCGGCAGCCGCAGACTTGGAAAAGGAAGTTTTCCAGGATGCGCGTGCCGTGCTCGCTGTGATGCACCTCGGGATGGAACTGGACGGCGTACAAGCCCTCATCGGGGTTGGACATCGCCGCTATGGCGCCATTGTCGGTGACCGCGTCGAGGCGAAACCCGTCGGGGACCCGGGTCACCACGTCGCTGTGGCTCATCCACACGCCCTGGCGATCCGGCAGGCCCTGAAACAAGCGAGCCTCGGGCTTCACATCAATGATGGTGCGCCCGTACTCGCGCACCGCGCCGCGCGCGACGTCCGCATGGAATCGCTTGGCCACAAGCTGCATCCCGTAGCAGATGCCGAGAATGGGGACCCCGAGCTGAAACACGGCGGGATCGACATCCGGAGCCCCCTCCGCAAACACGCTCTTCGGCCCCCCCGAGAACACGATGCCCTTCAAAGGGCGCGACTTCAATTCCTCGGCCGACGTCGTGTGGGGCAGAAGCTCGGAATACACCCCGAGCTCGCGGATGCGCCGTGCAATCAGCTGGTTGTACTGGCCTCCGAAGTCGAGGACGGCCACAAGTTCATGCATCGACAGGCACTCCTTTGCGGAAAAGGTCGCGAGGAACGGTTACGACAACGGGCCGATCCCGCACGTCCACGAGGATCGGCCCGTCCAAGCCGGAAGAAGCACACGAAGGCGCAGGAGAGCTGCGCCTCGCGCTGCGGCGCGCGTGCTCTCCGGCGGCGTATGCGACGTTCCTGCCCGACCTCGTAGCAAGGCGATTTACGGTCGCCTCGTAGAGACTGCCGGGCCGTATTCCCGGCATTATACGAGTCTCGGATTACGCACCCATTCTATCGGTTTCGACAAGAGGCGTCAATTTGGGAAAACGAGGGCTCTTCACGCCCGCCATGCCGCTATCGAGCCGAGGCGGTCGCACAGGTCCACCTTCGAACCGCCCCGTCCATCGACGAGGTCACCTGACCGCGGCTCTCCATCAGATCGAGGTGACCTTGCACCTCCGACAGCCCAAGCATGACCACGGGCCCTTGCAGCTTGGGGAACAAGCGCGCGGTCACCTCCGCCACCGTCGACGCGCCCGCCGCGAGCGCTTCCCAGATCTGTTGGCAGCGCGACTCGTGTTCCGCGAAGCGCCTGTCGATGAGCGCCCGATGATCCGAGAACGGATCCCCATGGCCAGGATAGATGATCTTGAGATCGAGCGCGCGGGTGCGCTCCATCGACGCCCGGTAGTCGAGGAGCGGTTTCGGGCGAGGAGCGGCCGGAGCGGCCGGGGGCTCGACAAACGCGTTGGAGGAGATGGTCGGTAGCAGATGGTCCCCGACAATGGCGCATCCGTCTGCATCCACGAGGCAGATGTCGGTCCGGCTGTGCCCGGGGACGTACATCACGCGCCAGTCGCGCCCGCCTGCGCGCACCCTATCGCCGTCCTCGACGTACACGACGTCGCGCCAGTCGTACTTTTGCATCCAGATGCGCGACTCCCAGTGAACATCCGATCCCGCCTCTCGCGCAAACGCCTGGTAGAACGCGTCGAAGCGGCGGTGCTCTTCTTCGCCCAGTTCCACAATGCGCCGCGCCGACGAGGAGACGACGATGCGCGCGCCAGATGCCCGCTGCACCGCGGAGACCGCGCCGATGTGGTCCAAGTGCATGTGCGTGACCAAGATCTGCTCGATGTCCGCGAAGGAAACCCCGTGTTCAGCAAGACCGGCCTGCAGCTGCTCCTGCGATTTGGCAAAGGGAAGCCCGGTATCCACCAGCGTGAGCGGATCGCCCAATAGGAGGTATGCGTTTACGTGATCTTCGGGATACGGCGTCTCGATCCGCACCCGCTCGATGCCCGTCTGCATGGTCATCCCCCGGTTCTTCAGCGACATTCTCTCTTCATCTTACCACGGTTTGCCGGAGATCGACCCAGGAAATTCAGAAGTGAAACATCGTTTTGCCGGTGCAACCCGAGTCCCGCAGCGGCGCCCTGGCTATCGGCAGATCGCCTACCGCTTGGCCTGCACTTCCTTGGTCGGAGCCGCGTCGAGCCACCGGGCCAGCGGCGCGGCGAGATCGCGCCAGTCAGGGGAAGGTTCGGGTGACGAGCCGTACAACTTCGCCTCGGCCGCGCGCAGCCACGCGTCAAACGCGCCCTCGGCCCCGGCGCTTGCGGCGAGCGGCCGAAGATCGCGCAGGGTTGCGCCTGGCGACAGACCGAGCCGCGCTTTCGCCTGGCCGACGAGGCGCACAAACGCCTCCTGCTCGCCTTGCCACACCCTGCACCGCCTCCGGCGCACAACCGCAGCCAAGGCGAGGCTCGCCGCGGCGCACCCCGCGACAGCCAACCCCAGATCCTCCACCCCGAACGGCCTGTGCGACACGTGCGATCCGGCGAGCGCCCCGCGCCGCGCTCCAGGATGTGAAGACGCGATGGGAGAGGGCTTGACGGGCGCGGCCGCGAACGTCATGCGAAAACCGGGCGTGGCATCAAACGGCACCCAGCCAAACCCCGGAAAATACACCTCGATCCACGCGTGCGCGTCCGCTTCGGAGACCACATACGTGTCTGGAGCCACCTCGTTTTCAGGGCCCACCGCAAAGCCGGTCACGAAGCGCGCCGGGACGCCGAGCGCGCGCAGCATCACGGCCGCGGCGCTCGCGAAGTTGTCACAGTATCCCCTGTGGGTCTCAAAGAGAAATTGCGCCACGTAGTCCTGGCCCGGTGCGGGCGCAGGGATGTTGGACACGTCGTATCGCTCATGCCCGGCGAGGTAGGCGATGATCGCGCTGACCATCCCGTACTCTGTCGCCGCGTGCCGCGCGCTGACAATCTGCAGCGCGAGCTGCCGCACGCGCGCCGGAAGTTCCGCAGGCAGCTGCGTGTCGATGATCTGCACATCCCGCGGAATGGCGCGCCGGGCTGCCGCAAACGGCATGCGAACGGCTGCAAGGCTCGCGTACGGATCGACGGGCACAGCCGCCTCCACTTCGTACGACGCCCCCGGTCCGAGCGGCGCAGCCTTGATGTTGCCCTGAACCCTATCGATGGCAAAGTCATTTCCATAGAGCCCAGGCAGCCGCAGGACGCGCCGCACGGCGTAAGGGGCGATGAGGTCCGAGGTGTTCACGTCGCCCTTGACCGATACCGTGACGTCCATCGTGCGATACGCGAGATGCGAAAACGGCAACCCGCCGGGCAGCACCTGGCCGATGGCTGCGGTGGCCACGTCCGACCCGTCGAGCGGCACGGACAGCCAGCCTTGACCCGTGTAGTCGGCCAACACCTGCCCCCGGAGGTCGAGCGGCGCCGGCGCTCGAACCTCGAGAATGGGCTGCGGATCCGTCACGAGCGATCCGCCGAGATGGCTGTCGTCGAGACTGTACCCTGTCCGCGCAGGGACCTTCGGCACGAGCAGAGACGCAATCCGCGACACCCCCGGCACGAGCGGATTCTGGGGCGGAATGAGGGCGCACAAGGCGCCGCTCACCACCACGCCCGCACCCACCCCCGCGGCGATCCGGCGTTCCAACGGCGCACAAGGCGCGCGCCCAGAGCGGGACACAGCAAACAGCGCCAGCATGATCGCGACGCACATCAGTTCCAGGCACACGCCCGCCACCGGGCGCGTCAGCGAAACGGCCACGAGCCCGAGCTGCGCGACCCCGTTATAGACCAGCCACGTCACCGGGCGCCGATAGGCATATCGAACGAGGGCCATGGCCGCAAGCCCTGCGGCGCTTAAGGCGTAAAACCGCCATTCACCCGCGCCCGCCGTCATCGTTCCTCGGAACGCCGCGGATAGCCAGGCGCCAAGTGCCGCCTGACCTGCGATGAGCACCGCCCAGACGGCGCCGCGCACCCACGCGTTCTTGAGCATGGCACCAAGGCACACGGCGAGCCAAAACGCTCCCACTTCCAACGCCCAGTGACTGGCAACCGCGTAGCCGACAGGCGCCAGCGCAATCATCACCCAGGCACAGCAGAGGACACGTGGCACGAGCCGCCCAAGAGACCTTAGCGCCATGCTCGGCCCTCCCTTCAGCTACAGCCGCCCACGGCTTGGACGCCGTCCCTCATGTGAGGCGGCGATCTCCGCTCCGCCCGAGTCCCGACGGTCCCGCGCCGATACCACCGCCGTGTAGCGCCCCATCTCCGCGATGCACTTCCGCCCCGCCTGGTCCGCCGCCGTGACCAAGACCGTGGCGCAGCCCTCGCCGTGCATGGACGCGCTCGGCCAAGCGGTGCCAAGGGACCCATCGACCTCGGCCAGGGCGCGTCCCGCTTCCGCGGCCGTGCGGCACCGCTTGACGATCACGCCCTCTTCTCCGCGCGCCCCGACGAGGCACTCGACCGAGTCCCCCCTGCTCTGCCAGTGCGCCACGAAGGAGAAGGCCATGGAAAGGGCGCGCTCGGCGAGATCGGGCGGATCGCCTGGATGAATGAGCGGAATGACGCGCCACGACATGGGTTCTGGTGCCCTCTCTCGGGCGTACAGGCTGTGGGTACGAAGCGACGTCGGCCAGTGAATGACGCTCAGCCGGTCGCCCGGCCGATGTGGCACGACGCCGCCGGTTGGCACCGCATCCGCCGCTCGCCGCGCGGCGAGCTGCCTGCGCATCCAGCGCTCCAGCGCACGCACCGCTTCATCCACCGGCACGAGCGCGGGATACACGACGAGCTTTCCCTCGGCCGCCAGGCGGCGCTCGACCGAGATGAGGCCAAAGACGTCGCCCGCGCGAACACGAACGCTGTCGAGCGCGTACACGCCGCGCCGAAGCGAATCCACCTTGAGAACGGCCCGCACGGTCCCGTTTCGCCAGTCGGTTGCGACCGTTTCCAGGTGTTCTCCGACGCCGCGATGTCCCCGCCAATCAAGCTCCAGCTCGACATGCCGCGCCCAGCCCGCCGCGAATCGAAGCGCGGAGATGCATACGAAGATCTGAGCGTTTTCACCCGCAAAGGCGCGAGGCGGGAGTTTCACGCTCGCCCGGCTCCACATGCGCGCGGCCGCAACGACCGAAAGCTCGTAGATGAAAAGCGCATCCACGGCGCCCGCAAGTGCACAGAGGCCCGCGCTCCACGTGCCGAGCGCGAGGTAGGTCAGGCATGCCCCGACCAGCCACAGCGGCGCCAGAATCCACAATCGGCGCTGGAAAGGGATCATGGGCCCTCACCGAGCTTCGGCGCGGGGATTCGGCTGAGGACGTCCTCCAGCACAGCGGCGGGTGACATGTCGGTCCACTCGTCCCACGTGCCGCCCTCCGGGCGAATGCGATGCCCCCACACGGGGACGGCGAGGCGGCGCACATCGTCCGGCACCACATAGTCGCGCCCGTGAATGAAAGCCCAAGCCTTTGCAGCGCGGAGCAGAGCGAGCGAACCGCGCGGGCTCGGGCCCAGAAGCACGTGTGGATGATGGCGCAGCGCATCGGCGAGCGTCACGATATAGCGGAGCACGGCCGGATCGACGTGAACCTCGTCTCCCTCCCGGCGCCAACGCAACACGTCCGCCGTCGTCGCGACGGGCCGCAGCCGCTCGATGCACGCCTCCGCACCTCCCGCCGCCAGCATGCGCACCTCGTCCTCTCGCGGAGGATATCCGAGCCGGATGCACAGGAGAAAGCGGTCGAGCTCCGACTCCGGGAGCGAATAGGTCCCCTCGAACGAGCGGGGGTTCTGTGTGGCAAGGACCCAAAACGGTTCTGGCAGCGGACACTGCCTGTCCTCGAGGGTGACAACGCCCTCTTCCATCGCTTCAAGAAAGGCGCTTTGCGTTCGCGGCGTCGCGCGATTCAGCTCGTCGACCAGGACGATCTCGCTGAAAATCGGGCCCTTTCGAATCTGAAACGTGCCGCGGGCCTGATCGTACATCACATAGCCCAGAATATCCGCCGGCAACAGGTCCGGTGTGCACTGTATGCGGTTTATGGAAAGGCCGAGGAGGCGCGCGATGCTCTTGGCGAGCGTCGTTTTTCCGACACCCGGCACATCCTCCATCAAGACGTGCCCGCCCGCGACGAGCGCGCAGACAACCAGCTGTATGGCGTCCTCCTGGCCATAGACCACGGACGAACAAGCGTCGCACAGGCGAGCAAACACCGGTGCCAGCGGTTCCGCCTCGACCTTCATCTGCCGCGAAGCCAACGTCAAATCCCCAATCTCGTGTCGATTCGTCTTCCCAATTCTAACAAACAGCTCGGCGTCCGCATAGCTCACGAGATAGGCCATATAGTGGGTAGTGAAGAGACGCGCTCGATCCGGCCATCACATCCCACAGGCATTCCGCTTCGGAAGGAGATGGGCGATTGAAAGTCCCCACCGCGCGCTTTCCAGGTGTCATCCGGCGCACAGCCGCACGGCTGCCATTGGCCGTTCATCGCAATCGGAGGGGTCTTGTGATAGGATCCATGGAAGAGGGGAACTTGAACCCACGGTCAACGTTCGATGAACTTCCGTCCCAGCGGATCCGTCTATTCGCGCGGATGGAGCGGCCTCCGGACAGGCCGCAGCCCTTCGGCCAAAGGAGGGATATGCACGTGGCGAAAGACACCGAGGAGATCTCGCTGTCGGCCTTGAACCCTGACCCGATACCCCTGTACGGCAAGAGGCCCTTTCCCAAGAGTGCGAGCCGGTGCAAGCGATGCAAGATGCCGTCAGACCTCCAGTTTTGCATGATGTGTCAGACGGAATTTGTGACGCAAGCGCGGATGTGTTTTCAATCCATCTTAGACGCGCTGGAAATGCAGCGGGACCCAAACCGGTCGTATGAAGAAAAGCGCGCGGCGTACAAGTCGGCCAAGCGCCGGATGAAACAGCTCCAAGAGTTGAAGACGTACGGCGTGACCTTCGAACAGACAAAGGTGTTTCGCAAGGCGCTGCGCAGCCTGCGCGAGGCGCTGCGCGAGGAAAAGGCCGAGCGGTCCGCCAACCTCGCCTGAGGGTGCACCGTGCGAGTCGCCGCGCCTCGCCCGCGTGTGAAGCCCGGCTCGAACTCGACCTTCCGTAGCGGTGACACCCCAGGCCCTGTCCTCGCGCGCTTGGCGCGCAGACTACCTTTCTCCAGCATCGGGCGCCGCCCTCGGGTTCGCCAGCTCCACGAGGCCGCTCTGATACGCGTATCGCACCAGCTCAGCCCTCGATTTGAGCCCGAGTCGGCGCATGATGTGTTGCCGATGGGTTTCCACGGTCTTCACACTGATGTGAAGGGCGTCCGCCACCTCCCGATTCGTATAACCCTGCGCCAAAAGCACGAGGACCTCCATTTCGCGCGGCGATAAAGGCTGAGTGGGACGCGGGCTCCCGTCAGCGCCTGGCGCACGCTCTCCCCACCGGCGAGAGATGTATGGGCGGCCCGGTTGACCTTGCTGGATGGCGGCCACGATTTCGCTCGAGTCGTCGTGCTTGAACACGATGCCCGAGACGTTTGCATCCAACATCTTTTCGACGTGCGCGCGATCGTCGAACATCGTCAGCATGATCACGCGGATCTGCGGAGCCACTTGCCGGAGATGCCGCGCCGCCGTGATCCCGTCCAGCCCCTGAGGCATGTGGACGTCCATCAACATGACGTCGGGATTCTCGCGCACAGCCATCTTCAGCGCCTCTTCGCCGCTTGCGCACTCGCCCACCACCTGAATGCCATTCACCCCGTGCAAAATGAGGCGCAGACCTTGGCGCACGAGGGCGTGATCGTCGACAATGACCACGCGCGTCTGAGCCACACGACTGCCTCCTTGCTTAACCGAGTGGATTCGGAAAGACGACGCGGACGCGCGTGCCCTGCCCGGGCTCGCTCTCAATCTCGAGCCTGCCACCAAGCGCCGACGCGCGTTCGCGCATGTTTTTCAAGCCGTAGCCTGGCAACCACTTGATTTCATCCGTATGGAATCCGCACCCATCGTCCACGATCTCGACCTCGCACACCTCTAGGCACGTCATGCGAATCCGAATGTGGCGCGCGCGGCCGTGCGACATGGCGTTGTGCACAGCCTCCTGCACGATGCGGTACACGTGAATGGCCACCCCGCCGAGATCGCCACCCGGCCATTCTTTGTTCATGTCGACTTCGATCCGGCAGCGATCGGTCGACATCTCCTCGCTCAGCATGCGAATGGCGGCGCTCAGGCCGAGATCGAACAACAGCGACGGGTACAGCGTGTGCGATAGCGCGCGGACCTCGCGGGAACACCGCTTCACCTGTGCTCGCAGGTCGTCGAGCGCGCGCCGGAAGCGGGGAGGCGCATGGCGCTTGAGATGCTCCATGCCGAGATCGATGGCGTACAGCGACTGACTGACGCCATCGTGAAGCTCCTGGGAGATGCGCTTACGTTCCTGTTCCTGCACCTCGAGCGTCATGCGATTGAGACGGGCGCGCAGCTCGAGTTCCTTGGCCTGGCGCTCGCGGGTGACATCGCGAATGACGATGACCATGTCGCGGCTTTCCGCATCGCGGGCCGGCTCGAGAAACGTGCGGCTCATGCCGACCGACACATACGCGCCATCCTTGGTCGGAAGTTCGGATTCAAAGTACGAGACATCCGTTTGCCCCGCGAGAAAACACCGCTCTTCCCCAGCGGCCACTTCGCGCATCTCGCAAAACCTGCAGTACGGGATCCAATCGCCAAGCTCCCATCCAGTCATGCGCGTCGCCGATGGATTGATGAAGACGATGATGCGATCCTGGTCCATGACGATGATCCCGTCGTTCAGTGCGTTGAACAGGTGCGAAAGTCGCTCTGCGCTGTACCCCGCCATCAGATGACCTCCATCGCCGCGCGGTGTTGCCCAGCTTTATCGTCCCGCTTCGCTGCCCGACGTCGTGGCCGAGATCGACCGCAAGCCATCACGGCTCAATCGGAAAGCCATGGCGGCGCCACGCCTCGTAGCCGCCGAGCATGTTCCGCACGTCCGCGATGCCGTGCGCGCGGAGGATGCTCGCCGCGATGGCGGATCGGCCCCCCGTCCGGCAGTAGACGCAGACCGGACGATCGCGCGGCACGTCAGAGATCGAGGCGGAAAGCTTCGCAAGCGGGACGTGGCGCGCATGGGGCAGATGGCCCAACGCCCATTCGTCGTCGTTGCGAACGTCGAGCAGCCAGACGTCGCCGTCGATCCATGGGCGGACCTCCTCAGGCGAAACGTGAGCGTACGACGAGATCTCCTCTTCCGCCAGTTGCTCCAACGCTGTGGGCGGCGCCCAATCCACGACGTCGTCGATCCCGATGGAGCGAAGCGCGCGGAGCACCTCGGGTACCGTCGCTTCGCCCGCCAGGAGGTGGATGGGGGTGTCCACAGGCACGAGCCAGCCCGCCCACGTGACAAACGACTTGTTCCACGGAATGTTGAGACTACCTGCCAAGTGCCGCTTTGCAAAGGCGTCCGCAGGGCGGACATCGAGCACCAGACCGCTTGCACGCCAGGCGCGCACTCGCGCATGGGTGAGTTCGACCGGCTCGGGATCGGAAAGCTGTGCGAGCAGGCGGGGCCCCACCTTGTTGACCTGCTTCATGCGGGCAAAGTAGGTAGGCGCCTCGGGTTGCCCCGCGAGGAGCGCCTGAACGAACGCGTCTTCGTCGTGATGCTGAAGGGCCCAATTGACGAGCTTCTCATAGCCGACCGTGGACGACGGCACCGCCCCCAGGGCCTTGCCGCACGCACTGCCCGCGCCGTGCGCCGGCAAGACCTGGACGTGATCGGGCAGAGCCGCAAACCTGCGCAGAGAATGGAACATCTGGCGCGCGAGCGCCTCGGAGCTGCCGCGTGCCCCTGCGACGCGTTCGAGCAAGTCGGGCCGCCCAACATCGCCGACGAAGACGAAGTCCCCGGAAAAGAGCGCCATGGGCACATGGGGCGACGCCTTGCCGTCGTACAACAGGTACGAGACGTGTTCCGGCGTGTGCCCAGGCGTGTGCAGAACGACCATGCGCACGTGCCCGAAGCGAAGCTCGTCGCCATCCTTCAGCCGTTGATGCGGGTAGTCCTTGACGTAGTCGGATTTCCACTCCGGCGGCCCCTCGTCGGACACGCAGAGCGTGGCCCCCACGCGTGCTGCCATCTCCCGCGCCCCAGAGACGAAGTCGGCGTGAATGTGGGTCTCGAGCGCGGCGACGATGCGGAGTCCTTCCCGTTTGGCCTGCCATAGATACGGTTCGATGTCCCGGCCGGGATCGATCACACAGGCCTCGCCCGTTTCCTGGCAGCCAACCAAGTACGATGCGTGCGCCAACCCCTCATCGTAAAAGCGGCGAAGATACATGTCACCCATCCTCTCGTCTTTGCTCTCTGTGGTTCTCGCTGTGGTGCCAAGCCTCCTGCACGTCGTCACAGGTTGTCGAGCGACGGCGCGTCTGCGCGCGCTTGAGCCACCTGCACAAAGGCCTTCGCGTAACGCAGGCCCTTCTGAACCATGGGTTCCTTCAAGAGGCGGATGAGCGACCAGACGGTCACGGGCGAACGGTCTTGCGCCGCCACCTCACGCGCCTCGCGCGCCGTCGCGCGCACCTCGTCCACCACGCGCTTGACGGGCTGCAGCTCTGCCCCAAGGCTCTGGAACAGGTAGTCGACGGAAGCTCGATCCTCGAGGACCTCCTTCGCAAACTCAACCAACGGAAGGAGAGGCTTCATCAGCTCCACGAGGCTCGGCAGGGCGTTCAACACCTGAGCGAGGGCCACGAGGGTGTCGCGATGCACGTGGAGCGGAATCTCTTCCGACGCTGATTCTATGAGATAGCGCAGAGACTCTTGGTCCTGCATCAGTTCGCGGCCAAAAGCGATGGCCGATGGCAAGTCCCCGAGGGCCTCATCCCACTCCGCCAGGCGCTCGATCACGCGCACGAATTTCGCCTGGAAGTCGGGATCGCCGAGCATATGTTCCGAACCACCGAATCGTGCCGCGTCGGTTGTGTCGCGGGTCACCATGGATTTCACCCCCTGCGCCTACATCAGGCCCTTGAGCATGCCGTCCCAGTACAAAACCGGGAGGAACGCTTTCTTGAGCACGTACATGCTGAAGCGCTCCTGGCCTTGATCGAAAGGAAAAGTTTCGTCGGGCTCTTGACTGTAATCAAATTCGGCGAGGATCAGGCGGCCGTAGCCGGTGACGAGCGGACAAGACGTGTAGCCGTGGTATTCTGCCTCGACCGGCTTGTCATGGAGATAAGCCGTCAGATTGTGCACGAGAACCGGTACCTGCTTGCGAATCGCCGCCCCGGTTTTGGAGGTGGGAAGGCTGGAGCAATCGCCGAGACTGAACACATTGGGAAAGCGGACGTGCTGCAGCGTGAATTTGTCGACGTCGACCCACCCAGCATCGTTGGCCAACGGGCTCGTCTTGATGACATCAGGAGCGCTCATCGGCGGCACCACGTGCAGCAGTTCGAACTCGAGCTCCATCGTCTGACGCGTGTCCAGGTTCTCAAACACGGCGATGCGATCGTCGGGCTTGACCTCGACGAGCCGGTGTTTGAAGTGGGGCTGAATGCCCTTGCGCTCCACCACCTTCATGAGCGCATCGGCGTATTTCTTAACGCTAAAGATGCTGGCCGTCCCCGTGACATAGTGGATCTGCGCTTTGCTGCGCACGCCTTTTTTTCTCAGATAGTCGTCGGCGAGATAGGCAATTTTCTGCGGGGCGCCGCCGCACTTGATGGGCGTCTCCGGCATGGTGAACACGGCATTTCCGCCGCGGAAGTTTTTGAGCGCGTGCCACGTCGTTTGCACGTAGTCATACGTGTAGTTGCTACAGATGCCGTTTTGGCCGATATGGCCCTCGAGCCCTTTGATCTTGTGCCAATCCATCTGAATGCCCATGGCGACGACCAGCGCGTCGTAGCCGACGACTGCACCCGAAGCGAGTTCCACTTCGCTGCGCTCTGGATGGAAAGCAACAGCTTTGTCGCGCACCCACACGGCGCCTTGTGGAATCAGCGTGGACTCGTCGCGCACGGTCACCTCGCGCGGAGCTGCTCCGGCTCCCACCAGCGTCCAGAGAGGTTGGTAGTAGTGTTTCTCCGCAGGTTCGATGATGGCCACTTGCCCTTTCCACTTTGGGTGTTCGCGCAGCAGCCTCGCAGCCGTCGAAATTCCGGCTGTACCCCCGCCCACAATGACGATGGGATAACGCACGGCAGATCCCCCCTCGCGAATGAAAGCCCTTTCATCCACAAGCCTACTCGGGGCGGGGGAGTGTGACCATCGGGGAAAACCCTGATTCTTGGGAAGCTGAAACGTAAAAAAGGCATCCGAAGGGTCGCCCCTTCGAATGCCTCTTCCGTTCCAAGACTCACATCATGTCGCCCATGCCCGCGCCGGGAGCCGGAGCCTTTTCCTTTTCCGGCTTGTCGGCCACCGCAGCCTCGGTCGTGAGGAAGGTCGCAGCGACGCTGGCCGCGTTCTGCAACGCGGAGCGGGTCACCTTCGCCGGGTCGACAATGCCGGCCTCGAACATGTTCACCCACTCGCCGGTCGCCGCGTTGTAACCGATGCCCTGCTGCTCAGCCTTCAGGCGCTCCACGATGATGGAGCCTTCGACGCCTGCGTTCTCCGCAATCTGGCGAACCGGAGCCTCAAGCGCCTTGCGCACCAGGTTCACGCCCGTCAACTCGTCGCCTTCCGTCTGCACGTTGTCGAGCGCCTTGATGACGTTCACCAGCGCGACGCCACCGCCCGGCACGATGCCTTCCTCGACAGCCGCGCGCGTCGAGTTGAGCGCGTCTTCGATGCGCAGCTTCTTCTCCTTGAGCTCGGTCTCGGTCGCCGCACCCACCTTGATGACTGCGACGCCGCCAGCCAGCTTCGCGAGGCGCTCTTGCAGCTTCTCGCGGTCGAAGTCGGAGGTCGTCTCTTCGATCTGCGCCTTGATCTGGTTGATGCGAGCCTGGATAGCCGACTTGTCGCCAGCACCGTCCACGATGATGGTGTTCTCCTTGCTCACGCGCACCTGGCGAGCGCGGCCGAGCTGATCCAGCGTGGTGTTGCGCAGCTCAAGCCCGAGCTCCTCGCTGATGACCTGACCACCCGTGAGGATGGCGATGTCCTGCAACATGGCCTTCCGGCGATCGCCAAAGCCAGGCGCCTTCACAGCCACAGCGTTGAACGTACCGCGGATCTTGTTGACCACGAGCGTCGCGAGCGCCTCGCCCTCCACGTCCTCAGCGATGAGGAGCAACGAGCGGCCAGACTGCACCACGCGCTCCAGGACAGGCAGGATCTCCTGAATGCTCGAGACCTTCTTGTCGGTGATGAGGATCAGCGGCTCGTCGAGCACGGCCTCCATCTTGTCCGCATCCGTCACCATGTACGGCGAGATGTAGCCGCGGTCAAACTGCATACCTTCGACGACCTCGAGCTCCGTGGTGAAGCCCTTCGACTCCTCGACGGTGATGACGCCGTCGTTCCCGACTTTCTCCATCGCGTCCGCGATGAGCTCACCAATCTCGTTCGATCCGGCCGAGATGGCGGCGACCTCCGCGATGTTCTTGCGGCCTTGCACCGGCTTCGCGATCTTCTTCAGCTCTTCGACAGCGGCCGTCACAGCCTTCTCAATACCGCGGCGCAGCACCATCGGGTTTGCACCAGCCGCGACGTTCTTGAGGCCCTCGCGGATCATCGCCTGAGCCAACACCGTCGCCGTCGTGGTACCGTCACCTGCGACGTCGTTGGTCTTCGTCGCGACCTCCTTCACGAGCTGCGCACCCATGTTCTCGTACGCGTCCTCGAGCTCAATCTCCTTCGCGATGGTCACGCCGTCGTTCGTGATGAGCGGAGAACCAAACTTCTTTTCCAGCACGACGTTGCGGCCCTTCGGTCCGAGCGTCACCTTCACCGCATCCGCAAGCGCGTCGACTCCGCGCATCATCGCACGGCGAGCTTCTTCACCAAAGCGAATCTCTTTTGCCATGTCGCATACCTCCCTGACGACTGTGGAATGTTCCGATCATGCAGCGTGGCAAGGCCTGAATGGCTTACTTCTCGACAATCGCCAAGATGTCGCTCTCGCGCAGGATCAGGAGCTCTTCGTTGTTCACCTTGACTTCGGTGCCCGCGTACTTGGAGTAAATGACCCGATCGCCCACCTTGACCTCCATGGCCACGCGGTTACCCTTCTCGTCGAGCTTGCCCGGGCCGACGGCGATCACTTCGCCCTCCTGCGGTTTTTCCTTCGCGTTGTCCGGCAGGAAAATCCCACTCGCGGTCTTTTCCTCACGCTCCACCGGACGAATCACGACGCGATCAGCGAGCGGCTTCAACATTGCGAACGACCTCCTTGCGAAGTGTTGTTCCGAGCCTTTGTTAGCACTCTCGCTCGGTGAGTGCTAACACCATGGACTATGATAATCGGTTCGCTGCGAGAGTGCAACAGGGAATTCAACTTTTTTTGCAGCTTCGTGGTATTGTCGGCCCGAGGTTCATCCTGCAAAGGGTCACTTGTGCATTATCGAAACCTAGGAAGGTCCGTCGACAACAATGTCTCTCGGCGTAAATGGACCGCCGTCGCCCTTGGGCTTCACAGCTTTAGATAGGCGGCATTCCCACATCATAAGGGTTTAACTCGACATTTCAATGTAAAAACTTGGATTTACCTTCTTGTTCCTAAAAATTAGAGAGACCACCCCAAAAGGGTAGTCTCTTTACTTCATGCTCTCTGGCCTAAGAACGTTTCTGTCTCTTCCCTCGTAGGAATACTGTTTTGAGCACCTCTTTGTGACACGCATAGCGCCGCAGCAGCAGCGGCCTTGCGAAGGGCAGTCTCCGGCGAACCCACACCATCCCATTCCGCAGCAAACACACCGATATACGTGTCTCCGGCGGCCGTTGTGTCTACCACCGGTACCGTGAACGCCGGGATCCGCATGAGGCCAAACTCATGCGACACCGCCAAGCTGCCATGATTGCCCAACGTAACAATAACAAGTCCTGGCCCCATAGCAAGTAACTGCTCTGCAGCATTTCGGGCCAACCCCTCGTCGCTTACTTCGTAACCCACGAGGGCGCTCGCCTCTTTCTCATTTACGACGATGACATCCTTATCCGTAAGCAAACCATTCGGGATTGGCTCAACAGGTGCCACGTTCCAAATGACACGGCAGCCCAAACGTTGTGCGAGGCAAATCGCGTGAACCACCGTATTGCGGGGAATCTCATTCTGAAGTAGCATTGCGGAACCGGGAGACACCGAACCCGACCCACACGCACGTTCTACATCCTGAGGTACCAACAACGCATTTGCACCTTCACACACGACAATTCTGTTTTGACCATCCCGGTCCACGGTAATTAATGCCACACCCGATGGCGCATCCTTAGTGAAGACGCCTTCGACGCCGACCCCAGACTTAACAAGCTCCATGCGAATAGATTCCCCAAATACGTCCCCGCCTACCGCGCCAACCATTTGTACGCGCCCTCCATGCCGCGCGGCGGCAACAGCTTGATTAGCGCCCTTGCCGCCGGTGTAAAACTGAGCAGACGCGGTCTTGACGGTCTCTCCCGCTCTTGGCATGTGGTCCACCACGGCCACGATGTCCATGTTGAGACTACCCACTACCGTGATGTCCACTTATGTCACCTCGACTTTAAAATCCTGTGAAAGGAGTATTTTTTTCAACCAAATGTAGTGGCGAGTCCACTTGCTTTGGAACCTTCTCACCTTCGGCGAGCTTCACAGCGTATTCCACTCCTAAGATGCCTTCTTGAACCGGCTGTTGAGCAATGTCGGCATACATGAGCCCCTTGTGGACATCGTTCACGGCCTCCTTCTCACCATCAATTCCAACAATTTTGATGTTATGCTTCCCGGCTTCCTGAATGGCTTTTAACGCCCCAAGCGCCATCTCGTCGTTTTGGGCAAATACGCCTTGGATATTCGGATGTGCCTGTAGGATATTCTGCATCACATTCAACGCCTGGCTGCGATCGAAGCTTGCAGTTTGTCGTGCCACAACACGAATACCTGGTGCCTTTCGAATCTCCGCGTCAAACCCCTTTTCGCGATCAGCTTCAGCCGAGGTTCCAATTACACCTTGTAACTCGACGACCTGACCCTTGCCTCCCAGCGCCTTAATCAATTCATCAGCTGCCATCATGCCCGCTTCCACACTGTTTGACGCAATGAAACATGCCACATTGCCCTTTGTTACACTGCGGTCCAGCGTAATGACAGGGATGTGCGCTCGATTCGCTTGTTCCACGGCCGTCGATAAGCTCTGGCTGTCCGTGGGATTTAAAATGATTGCGTTGACGTGTTGCTGGATGAGATCCTCTACCTGATTCAACTGCGTCGCAGGATCGTTGTTGCCGTTCAGCACGGTTACCTGCACACCTAATTTTTTGGCTTCTTCCTGAACACCATTCGACATCGCGACGAAGAACGGGTTGTTGAGGGTGGACACCGCAAATCCCAGTTTAATTGCTTTTGTGCTCGCGGACTCAGTGTTCGAGGGACTTGTGTTCTGCGAACTTTGCGACGCATTTGTGCCGCACCCAGCAAGCACTCCTGCCGCTACGACGCTTACTGCCAACAACGATGTCCAACGTTTCATCCTTAAAACCCCCTTCAAATGTGCGAAAGTATATATGAGATGGTGCAGATGCACCTTATCTCCCCTCGGACCTCTTGCGGTCCAACATGATGGCAATCAAAATTACGATGCCCTTGACGGCATCCTGGTAGAAAGAACTTACATTGAGCAAATTGAGTCCGTTATCGATTACGCCGAGAATCAGCGCGCCGATAATGGTCCCGACAAGGGTCCCCTCACCGCCGAAAAGGCTAGTCCCTCCGAGTACGACGGCCGTGATCGCATCTAGCTCGTAGCCATCCCCTGCCGTCGGTTCTGCGGTTGCAAGACGAGAAGTAAGAATGAGTCCAGCCAAGGCAGCCAAGATGCCACTAACCACATAAACGGCAACGAGATACCGCTTCGAGCGAACACCGGCCAGGTACGCCACCTTTTCGTTTCCTCCGATGGCGTAAATCCTTCTTCCCGCCACTGTCCGCGAGAGAATCGTCCACGCGATAAAGAACACAACTACGGTGATCCAAACTGGGACGGGCACCCCAAGAATCGCCCCATTGCCAAGCCCATTAAATGAGTTGGGCAAGTTAAAGATGGGTTGCCCGTTCGTATAAATTTCTGTTAAACCACGAAACAATGTCATCGTTCCAAGCGTGACGATAAAGGGTGCAAGACGTGCGTAGGCCACAAGAACGCCGTTGAAAGCTCCGGCAATGGCTCCAATGCATAATGCAGCAATACCCGCCAACCATGGGTTGGTGCCGCCCACCATCCACTGTGCGGCGATAGCCGACGTCAACGCTAGCGTGGCCCCCACGGATAGGTCTATTCCAGCTGTGAGAATGACGAAGGTCATCCCGATGGCTAACAGCGCATTCACGGACGTTTGCAGCGCAATGTCCAGTAGATTGCTCACCGTGAAAAATTGCCGAGATGCGACGGCCAGGATAATAATGAGCAAAATCAACCCAAGGAGCGGACCGAAGCGATACCGTCGGAACCAATTCATGCATGCGCACCCTGCCTTCCAGCCACGAGAGTCATGAAGACTTCCTGTTTCATCTGTTCACCTGATAGTTCGCCCACAACGGCGCGATCACGAAGGACGTAGACCCTATCGCATATACCTAACAGTTCTGGAAGATCAGACGAAACCACCAACACCCCCTTACCACGAGCCTTCATCTCGTTCATCAACTGATAAATCTCTTGCTTGGCCCCTACGTCCACTCCGCGCGTTGGTTCGTCAAGGACCAAGAGCTTTGGATCAAGGGCCAACCATTTTGCAAAAACCACTTTCTGCTGATTGCCTCCACTCAGGTTCACCACAGGTTGTTCCGTAGAATGAACACGAATTGCAAGACGCTTCACCCAGTGCTCAGCAAACTCACGCTCCTGCTTGCTAAGCACAAATCCAAACCGTTGCCTAGAGATAAGGCTAGGTAGAGCAAGATTGAATCGAACAGAAAAAGGAAGTAAAAGGCCGTCATCTTTTCGATCCTCAGTGACAAATGCTATTCCCTGTGCTATGGCGTCTCGAGGACCATGAAATCTTACCTCGCGTCCAAATAAAAGCATCTTCCCGGACAGTAATCGATCCACTCCCGTAATGGCCCGTGCTAGCTCTGTCCGGCCTGCTCCCATCATCCCTCCCAAACCGACAATTTCGCCGCTTCGTACAGTGATAGATACAGGATGTGGCAGCGAGCGCGTTTTTACTTCATTTAGCTCCAGAATCACGTCTCCAGGTTGAGTTTCGACCTTAGGATAACGATTTTCCACACTTCGTCCGACCATCCGTTCGACAAGTACGTCCTCACTCACCTCTCGCATGGAGAACGTCCCGACGCTCATGCCATCTCGCAACACGGTTACCCTATCAGCGATGGCAAACAACTCCTCAAGCCGGTGGGAGATATAAATCACTCCGACTTCATGCCGTTTCAAATCCTCAATGATTTCAAACAGCCTGCGCGTCTCTTTGTCCGTCAGCGCAGCGGTAGGTTCGTCCATGATGAGAAAGCGAACATCTTGCTGTAAGGCTCGAGCAATTTCTACCAACTGCCGCTCTCCAATTCCCAGCATCGACACAGGCGTACCGGGGTCTCGGTCGAGTCCCACCCTATCGAGCAATTCGCGAACTCGATCCCTCAACCGAGAATATCGGACCCACCCGACGGCGTTCCGAAACTCGTCTTCATAGCCGATGAGAAGATTTTCCTCAATGGATAGGTTCGGAAACAAATTGAGTTCCTGATGAATAATCGTGATACCCGCACGTCTCGAATCCAAAACCCCTCGAAACCTTTGTGGAACACCGTCAATGAGAATTTGCCCGCTGTCGGGTTGATACACTCCTGCGAGCGTTTTCATCAAAGTCGATTTTCCAGCTCCGTTTTCGCCCAAAAGTGCATGCACCTCACCACCTTTCACGGATAAACTCACCTTGCGCAGAACCTGTACTCCCGAAAAAGATTTTTCGATTTCTCTCATCTCCAGATAAGACACAGACATCTCTCCTATCGGGTTATGAAAATGCAACCCCTGCGACAAAGATCACGTTTTTGTAGGGAGTCCATTCACCTGTTCTCACGACAGAGCGCACATTGGGCAAAGCTTGCTTAAAGTCAGAGTGAGAAACAAATTGACCCAACGTTCCTACTCGCTCTCGCAAGTGATTCACCACTTCAGGGGCTCGACTCGCAAGTTCATTTGCGACAACAAAGTCCTCTACTACGAGCTCCGTAAGAATGGTATCGCAGACTTCAAGGAATGACGGCGTACCCGGTTTTAACGCAAGATCCACGATCTCAACTCCAGGTGGAATAGGTAATCCACAGTCCGCGACTGCAACGAGTTCTCCATGCCCCAGTTGGGCAATGATTTGCGATAATCTCCCATGCATAATCCCATACCGCTTCATATTCACGTACTCCCTATGGTAACGTTTCCACACAGCTTATACTGAGGATTTCAGTTGTTACTCCGACGAACGCTTCTTTACACTAGAATGCCGGACAACAAGTCTTGGTTCGAACTTGGCCTTGCGAACACCCTGAACGGAGTCATCGGTAAGTTGCTCAAAAAGCAACTCGAACGCCGACGCGCCCATTTCGTATGAGGGTTGCTCAATCGTCGTCAACGAAGGGCTAACATATCCCGCGGTGGGAATATTGTCATATCCTACGACCGCGACATCGCGAGGGACCTCAATCCCTAGCTTCGCCGCAGCTTGTAAAGCCCCTATTGCCATTAAATCATTGGCGGCGAAAATCCCATCGGGTCTCTCGGAACCTTCAAGTATCATCGTCGCAATGTGAAATCCCGAGGCGAAGCGAAAATCTCCTTCGTACACCTTGCCGGCGAGCCCAGCCCGTGACATGGCCTGTTCGTATCCCTTTCGTCTTTCTTGAGCCGACGGCGAATCGTTAGGTCCCGCAATATGTACAATATTTGTACATCCCATGGCCAGCAGATGCTCAACAGCCAGCACGGCCCCCTGGCAATTGTCCGTCCATACTGACCACTTGAATTCAGAAGAGCGGCGATCAACTATCACCAGAGGTGTATCACCAACAGAAGCTTCGATCGCACTCGCTTGACTGCGACTGCCTACGACGACAATCCCATCGACCCATCTTCCCTTAAGGAGCTCAATGTACATCTGCTCACGTTCAGGATTCCAATCTGAGTTGCAGAGAAGAACTGAATACCCCTTGGCAATAGCGGCGTCTTCGACACCTCGTGCCATTTCCGAAAAGAACGGGTTGGCAACATCCGGGATAAGCAAGCCAATCGTTGAAGTTCGGCGACTGACCAGCCCGCGCGCAATTCGATTGGGTTGGTAATGTAATTCTTTCATTGCATCAAGAACCTTACGCTCGGTATCTTCGCCTACATAGCCATTTTGGTTAATCACTCGGGAAACCGTGGAAACAGAGACTCCCGCTTTGCGAGCCACATCACGAATCGTTACCAAAACCATCACCGTTTGTAATCTGGATTTGAGGTAACGTTTCCACATTGTCTGCCGGAAGTATATCAGGAAACGTTTTCACACGCAAGGGTACACAATCACTCGTCTAAAATCTAACCGAAAGGACCGAATCGCTTCTTACCGAAGGGTGCTTGTCGGCGGTTGTCGCTCCCATCTCGAAGCGAAGATCTTGCAGTCGCGCTGCGAGAGGTCGTTGACCTTGGGCGAAGCGCAGGCGACTCAAGTGTGACATCGCCATGACGCAGCGACACACACCACCTCTGTCCATACTCAGACGCCTGTGCTCTACATTACGAAACCGCAATGCGCCATCGTTAGATTTCGGGGAACTGACTTATACCTGTGTTGAGCGCCTCGACCTACGCTTCCGCAACCCTCAGGCACCGCATGCTCAGCCGCTCGTGCGGTAGGAATTTACACACCGTTCACAGGCTCTGCGATACGGGTCAAGTTGGCGTGAGCCATGTCATCTCAATGGAAGAAGATTACGAGTAGATGTACAGGATCCATTGGCAAAACACACACTTCAATGTAACTGATTCCCGCGATGTTTGGCCGATGCCAGGCTTCGACACCTTGGTCTTCTGCTTTCCCTCTCAGTGAGGCCTTTTGTTTCCGAGAGAATCCGTCCTGAACCGAATCGGACGCTTTAAAGGTTGTCGGGCACCTTTTCAGCGGCGCTTGCTAGCCTTTCGCTCCGTCCACGCGGTGGCCCGACGCGAGCGTTCCGACGCGCCAGGCGTCGAGCCACCACGTCAACACGTCCGCGGCTTGCTCCGGTCGAAAAGCAGGCACAGGGAATCGGCCGGGCCCGTCATCGTGCGACACCACGGCTGCGATGCCGCGGGCGCCCGCCTCGAGGAGGCGGTGAAAGTCGGCCGCGCCTCGAACCACCGCGATTTTCGCGTGCGCCGCGCGCTTCCCGCCTTCCGCGACAACGACGTCGACGTCGGCCACGGCGCGGATGGCCGCGAGCCACTGCGGGAAGTCCCCGGCTTGCCGGGATCGCAAGAGAAACCCCTGGCGGCTGGCCACCATCGTCACCGTGGCTCCCGCGCGCGCCGCGCGGGCGGTGTCGGCGTCGGGTTTCTCCCAGTCATCGGGCGCCTCGTCCGCGTGACCGTCGTGTTTCAGGTAGGCCACGCGCAAGCCTCGCTCGGCCGCTTCCCGGACGAGCGCCTCGGCGAAAAGCGTCTTGCCGGCGTTCGAAAAGCCCGCGATGCCGATGAGGACAGGCCCCTCCCCGTCACGCATTGAGCCACCCACCCACGCCCAAGACCGCGATGTCGCGCTTCCGAACTCGAAGCCCCGTGAGGACCCGCGGTAACAGGCGATCAAACGACGTGATCGGGTCGTAGATTACGGCGCCGGGCAGCCCGAAGATGGCCGTGTCGTTCCGGTAGGCGAGCATCAGCATGGAACCCGGCAACATCGGCGTGCCGTAGGTCACCACTTCCGTTGCCGCGTCGCGAATGGCCCCCGGCGAGCGATCGTCCGGGTCCACCGACATGCCGCCCGTGACGAGCACGAGCGTCGCCCCGCGCTCGCACGCTTCGGCGATCGCGTCCGAAATCGCGTCGCGATCGTCCCCGACAAACACCTGGTGCACGTCCTGGATGCCGTAGCGCGCGAGCTTGGCACGCAGCACGGGGCCGAACTTGTCCTCCACGCGCCCGTGCAAAATTTCGCTCCCCGTGGTCACAATCTGGACCTTCTGCGGCTGGTAGGGCAGCACGTCGATCACGGCGCGCTTCTGCGCCTGCGCGGCGATGACCTCGACGGCGCGAATCTTGTCCTCTGCGATGACGAGCGGGATCGGGCGGACGGCGGCAAGGCTTGTCCCTCGCGTCACGTGCTGAAACGGCCGCTTCGTCGCGATCGAGATCTCGTCGATGGTGTTCATGGCGGTCACGCGGCGCGCATCCACCCACAACATGCCGTCTCGGCTCGCGCGAAGGATGACCTTTCCCTCCGACACCTCGGACAGCTCCACGCCTTCACCCGCAATGGCGCGCGCCATGCGGACGGCGGCGTCGTCCTCGTGCAGCTCGCCCGGCTCGAGCTCGAGAATGTACAGGTGCCGCTTTCCCATGTCGAGCAGCACAGGAATATCTTCCTCGCGCACCACGTGGCCGCGCTTGAATTGGCGCCCCTTGAATTCGCCGGGCACGATTCTCGTCATGTCATGTGCGAGCGCCAGACCGATCGCGTCTTCCACAGGCACTTCTCGCCGGATCACGCGTCTCCCTCCCTCTTCAACCAGGCCTCGTAGTCCTCCGGCCGATGCACGGGCCGGACGGCCCAGGCGTCTTCCCATTCGACCGTACACACGTTGAGCCCCGCGATGGCCTTCTGCAGGCGGCGCTCGCCGCGCGCGCTCGCGTGGGCCATGGCCTCTACCGCGCGTTCCCCATAGACCGCCGCGAGAGGCTGAAGCTGGCCCTCTCGCACGGCGGCCGCGACATCGGCGCCGCTTTCGCCATACGCCGAGATGAGCGCCGCGGCATGAGCCGCCGAAATCCCAGGCAGATCTCCGGCCAACACGAGGAGGGGCGCGACGCGCTCCTCTCGCGATGCCACGAAACGGCCGAGCGCGGCGAGCGGCCCTTCGTAGCATGCCACATCCCTGACCCAGGCGATTTCCTCTGGCACCCATGGCAAAAGCGCGCTGCGGACGGGCGCATCCGCGTACAGCACGGCGACGCGCGGGCTCACCTGCGCCGCGACCCGCACGACATGCGCGGCGATGGGCAGGCCGCTTTCGTCCCGGGGAAGAACCAATTTGTTGCCTCGCTCCCCCATCCGCCGCGACGCACCGCCTGCGAGCACGGCAGCCCACCTCACGCCAAACAGGGCACGAGCCCCCCTTCCGTGAGCAGCGCGTGCACGCGCACGTCGTGCGGATGGCGAGGCAATGTCTCGGCGATCTGTTCCACGAAGCACACGCCGATGCGGCGGATGCCCCCCGCCTCCGGCCGCTTGAAGTAGCGATCGTAAAAACCGCCGCCATACCCTAGCCGCGTGCCGTCCTTGGCAAACGCGAGCCCGGGGACGAGCACCACCGAAAGCTCGCCGGGCGCGATGCGAGGCGCGTCCGATCCCGGCGCGGGAATGCCGTACGCGCCGGCCCGCAGCTCGGCGAGCGACGCGATGGCGCAAAACTCCATGTGCGCCGGGCCTTCGACGCGCGGCAGCGCGACCTTGGCGCCTGCGGCAAGGAGCGCTTCGCAGACGGGCGCGAGGTCCACCTCGCCGTGGACCGCCGCGTACAATCCCACGTACTGTCCCGCGGGCACGTCGCTCGCAAGGGCGCGCGCATGGGCCCAGATGGCCTCCTCCTGGCGGCGCCTCGCCTCGGGCAGAATGGCGGCGCGTCTCAAGCGATAGGTGTGGCGCAGCGCCTGTTTATCAGCTTCGATGGGAATTCGCCTCCCGCGTATAGAGCCCCACGAGCGAAAACAGCCACGGCGCGACCAACGTGGTCCAGCAGGCCACCGCGATAGCGCGCGCGTATTGCCACAGGGGCTCATCCAAATGCGCTTGTACCGCACATTGTACCGCAACGACACCCCCGAGTGCGATCACGCCGCATGCCACCCGTTTCCAAAGGACGGGATCGATCTGGGTCGCGAGAAACCGCTTCTCCACGGCCGCGCCCACGCCGCCGACGAGGAGAAATGCGGCGTACACCGACGAAGTCGCGTCGCGCGCAGCGACGAGCAGGATGGCTGGGAAGAGGACCGCCAGAACCACGGCGACGCCAAACGGGATGCCTCGGTACGTCCACCAGCGCCCCACCTGCCAGCCCACGATGCCGACCACGAGCCCGGCGAGCCATCCGACCGCGACATCCATGGGCCAGTGCAGGCCGAGATAGACGCGCGAGACGCCCACCGCGATGGAGAGAAGCACGGCGACCCAGAGCCACGCGCGCCGCCTCAGCCACTGCGCGATCGCGACGAAGAAGGTCATGGTGCCTTGCGCGTGGCCGCTCGGCATCGACAGGCCCGTGGCCGAACTGATATAACCGGACTGGATGCCCGGCACGCCGATGGGGCGAACGATGTGATAATACGACTTGAGCCACGCGTTCAGGTACATGCTGGTGAAAAACACGTAGGCGAGACGCATGCCAAGGGCGCGATCGACGGCGAGGATTGCGACGGGCAACACGGCGAAGTAAAACGACTCGTTGCCGAGGAGCGAGAAACTCGCGGCCACTCGGTCCAACACGGCCGAATGGTACGATTGGAGCCACACGATGAGGTCATATTGCCAGGCAAAGCCTTGCGGCAGCGGAAACGACGCTTTGGACATGAAGGAGCCCCCCACCTCGTCCGAAGTTGGCTGGTAGAGTGTATGGACAAAGGAGAATCCGTATGATCGTTTTGCAGGCAAACCGCGTGAAAAAGAGTTACGACGGGATCGAAGTGCTGCGCGGGGCATCGCTCACGGTGCGCGCGGGCGACAAGATCGGGCTCGTGGGGCGAAACGGCGCGGGCAAATCGACCCTGATGCGCATCCTGACGGGCCAGGAACAGCCGGACGAGGGCGAGGTCTTTGTCCGCAGCGGCGCTGAGGTGGGCTACGTGGCCCAATTCATCGGGCGAGACGATGACACCTCTGTGTACGACTTCGTGGCCGAGGCCAAGCGCCCCATTCAGGCGCTCGAGCGGGAGCTTCGCGATCTCGAGGCGCGCATGAGCGATCCACAGCTGTACGAGGACGAGGCGCGGTTTGCCGAGATCGCCCTTCTGTACGAGGAGCGCACCCGCCGCTTCGAGGCACTCGGCGGCTATCAGTGGGAGACGGACGTCCGCCGCGTGCTCGCCGGGCTCAACTTTTCGCGCGAGATGTACAGCATCCCCATCGCCACCCTCTCCGGCGGACAGCGAACGAGGCTCGCCCTCGCGCGGCTCCTCGCCGGGCGCCCCGACGTCCTGTTGCTCGACGAGCCCACCAACTACCTCGACATGGAGACCCTTGCCTGGCTGGAAGACTTCCTGATCCACAGCGACATGTCGCTCGTGGTCATCTCGCACGACCGGTACTTTCTCGATCGCGTCACGCGCCTCACCGTGTCGCTGGAGGACGGCGAGACGCGCGCGTACCCAGGGCCCTATCACGTCTACCTCGAGATGCGCGCGGCCGAGCGCGAGGAGATGTGGCGGAGGTACGAGGCGCAGCAGGACGAGATCGCGAGGATGGAGGCGTTCATCGCGCGCAACATCGCGCGCGCGTCGACGCACCGCCGGGCGCAGAGCCGGCGCCGGATGCTCGAGCGCATGGAGCGAGTGGAGCGGCCGGCCGCGGACGACCCGGCGCTCTGGATGCGCTTCGGCGTGCGCCGCACCTCAGGCGAGGACGTGCTTGAGGTGCGCGATCTCGCCATCGGCTACGGCGGCCAGGCGCTCGCGCGCAACATCCGCTTTCGGGTGCAGCGGGGCATGCGGCTCGCCATCCTCGGCCCGAACGGCGCCGGCAAGACGACCCTGCTTCGCACGCTCGTCGGCGAGATCCGGCCCCTCGCCGGCTGGTTCCGATTTGGCCAGGGCGTGGAGCTCGGTTACTACGCCCAGGAGGACGGCGGACTGCCGGAGCGCGAGCGGGTCATCGACGTCGTGTGGAACGCGTATCCCGATCTCGACCACACCTCGGTGCGCAAGCTCCTGGCCCAGTTTTTGTTTCGCGGGGAAGACGTGATGAAGCCGGTCGGCGCGCTATCCGGGGGAGAGCAGAGCCGGCTGAGGCTGTGCCTGCTGATGCAGAGCGGCGCCAACGTGCTCGTGATGGACGAGCCGACCAACCACCTCGACATTCCGAGCAAGGAGGCGCTCGAAGCCGCGCTCGCCGATTACGATGGCACCGTCATCTTCGTGTCGCACGATCGGTATTTCATCGATCAGCTGGCGACGCACATTGCGGTGCTCCGCCCGGACGGCGTCGAGTGGTACATCGGAAATTACACCGACTACATCGAGAAGGTCATGGAAAACGAGCGCTTGAAGCGCATCGAAGGCGCCGACGATGCGGAGGCGGAGAGCGCGCATGCGCCGCGCGCGGCGAGCGACGCGCGGCCCGAGCGGCGGCGCATCCGCTCGAGCGAGGCACGCAAACTGGAAGCCGAGATCGCGCAGTGGGAAGAGGCGGCGCACCGCATGGAGGCGGAGATGGAGCGGATTGCGCGGGAACAGAGCGAGGCGGCCATCGCCCAGGAGGTTGACCGGCTGCGCGATCTCGACGCGCAGTACAAGCGCCTCGAAGCAGAGTACCAGCGCGCGCTGGAGGCGTGGGAGTCCAAGTCGCTGGAGCTCGAAGCCCTGCGCAAGGCGCTCGAAGACTGGGGCGGAGGATAAGATTCCGCAGGGTGGCGCGGTTTCGAATCGGCAGCGTGTTCAGTTATCCACATTGTCCACCGATTTATCCACAGGCTCAAGGCTGACCGTTTCGAGCCTTTTCGACAGATTTCCACAACATCCACAACGCCGGATGGCCGAGTTATGCACAGAACGGCCGTTCGAGCGAGGAGCCGTGCGGCGCGGGCGGGAGCTGCCTTCCCCGGCGCAGAGATGGCACAAGGCGAGGCAGAAGCCTCGCCTTGTGTGTGCCATGTGAGCCTTGCGCCGCCTCGCGTACATGCCGAGCCGTTGCCCGCCTCGAACGCCCCGCGAAGACGCAGGCGTTCAGTCGAGAGGGTAGCGGCCGCTTTGCCATTCCTCCAAGGTCAGGTCCGCGTACGCCCCTAGCTCGAGATCGTCGAAGCGGCCGGCGCTGGCGCGGGGGTACGCCGCGGCGCCGATCATGGCCGCGTTGTCCGTGCACAGGGCAGGCGACGGAAAGTGCACGGCAAGCCCCTCTTCGTCCGCCATGGCGCGCATCGCCGCCCGCAGGCCGCGATTGGCCGCCACGCCGCCCGCCACCACCACCGTCCTGTGCCCCGTCGCGCGCGCCGCGCGCCTCGTCTTCTCGACGAGCACCTCGACCACAGCGGCTTGAAAGCTCGCGCAGACGTCCTCGACCGGGACGGCCTGCCCAACGCGCTTCAATTTATCCAGTGCGACGAGCACGGCCGTCTTCATGCCGCTGAAGGAGAAGTCGAGCGACGGATCGTCCAACAGGCCGCGGGGAAATGGGAAGCGCGCCGGGTCGCCCAGGCGCGCGAGTTTGTCCATCTCGGGGCCGCCGGGATACGGAAGGCCGAGAAGCCTCGCCACCTTGTCGTACGCCTCGCCCGCCGCGTCGTCCCGGGTCCCGCCGAGGCGCGTGAAACGAAACGACGCGTCCACCTCGTGCAGCTCGGTGTGCCCGCCGGAGGCGACCAGACACAAAAAGGGCGGCCGCACGGCCGGGCGATCCGGCTCCTCCAACATGGCCGCGGCGACGTGCCCGGCGATGTGGTGCACGCCGACGAGCGGCAGCCCTGTGGCGAGGCTGTACGCCTTGGCGGCCGTCACGCCCACGAGCAGCGCCCCCAAAAGCCCTGGCCCCATCGTCACGGCGATCGCGCCGAGATCGGAAAAGGAGAGGCCGGCCTGGCCAAGGGCCGTGTCGACGACGCGGGTGATGGCCTCCACGTGGCGGCGGGACGCCACCTCCGGGACGACGCCGCCGAATTGCCGGTGAATTTCCATCTGGCTCGCCGTGACGTGGCCAAGGACGCGCACCCCGTCCGCGACGACGGCCGCGGAGGTCTCGTCGCAGCTCGTCTCGATGGCGAGGATGTTCATGCTTGCACCTCTCTGTCGCGCATCACCTTGGGTGGGAGGTCAACCCACATGATCAAGGCGTCTTCGTTGTTGTCGGTGTAGTAGCCCTTGCGCACGCCCACGCGCTCAAATCCATACTTGCGGTACAAATTCTGCGCCACCTGGTTCGACACGCGCACCTCGAGCGTCATCTTGCGCCCGCCGAGCGCCATGCACATCGACATGATGGCCTCGAGCAGCCGCTCGCCGAGCTTGAGGCCGCGAAAGTCGGGATCGACCGCGATGTTGGTGATGTGCCCTTCGTCCATGATCATCCAGAAGCCGGCGTAGCCCACCACGCGTCCGTCGTACTCCGCCACCACGTAACGCGCCAGCCGATTTTCCACCAGCTCGCCCACAAACGCCTGCCTGGACCAAGGCGCCGTGAACGATCGCGTCTCCACTCGCATCACGTCGTCGAGATCCTTCAGCAGCATGCGGCGTATGGCGATTTTCCCAGGATCAAACGCCGCCAAACTCACTCGCCGCCCTCTCCCTTCGCGCCGAGCTTCATCTCGGCCTCCGTGGGCAGCACGTACAGCGGCGCGAGCTGATGCACGCGCTCGCCCTCGAACCGCTCGTACGATCCCGACAGCCCAAGCCGCACGAGCGCCATCGGCATCATCGGGGCGATCTCGTTCCACGGGCGCACCCGCGCCCGCTCGCCCTCCGCGGCGTCCGACACGCGCCGTCCGCTCGCCACAATCGACGCGCCTTCCCGCTCCGCGATGGCGAACCAATCGGCGAGCGCCTGCACCGTCGGCTCACATTGCGCCCAGAGCCGACCGTCCTCCAGCCTGTACCAGCAGCCGAAGGCGCGATCCCGCCTCGCATCGATGAGCGCCATGAATGCGCCGAAGTGTTGGCCCTCCGCACAGGCCAGCGCCATGGCCATGCCGTCCACCGTCGGCACCGCCACGATGGGAATGGCGCACGCGTGGCCAATCGCCTTCGCCGCAGCGACGGCGATCCGCACGCCCGTGTAGCTGCCCGGCCCGACCCCCGTGACGCACAGTTTCACGTCGTGAATGTTCATGCGCGCGCCGGCCAGCAGATGGCCGAGCGAAGGTTGCAGCAAGCGCGAATGGGCCCGCGGCAAAAACTCCACCAGGGAAGACATCAGCCTCCCGCCCTCGTCCGCAACCGCAAGCGCCAACACGTCGGTCGCTGTATCCATGGCGATCACGCTCATGAAGCCGTCCACTCCTTCAATATCGTTTCCGGGCGCTTGCCCCAAGCCTCCGCGCGCACCTCGCGCGCACTGCCCTGAGGGCGGATGGTGATGCGCAGATACGCGTCCATCTCGTCGGCGACAGGCCCCGCCCACTCGATGAGCACAATCGCACCACCCGCGAGATCGTCGTCCATCCCCAGGGCCCAAACGGCTTCGATATCCAGCGTCTCGGGCCGATCTGGATGGGCGTACAGCCGGTACAAATCGTAATGCGCGACGCGGTGGCGGCCGCGGTGCTCCTGCCGCAGGAGATACGTGGGACTCGTCATGGGCTGCGCCACGCCAGCGCCCATGCCGACCCCCGCCGCAAACGTCGTCTTCCCCGCGCCCATCGGCCCTTCGAGCAACACGGCGTCCCCAGGGAGCAGGAGTGAACCCAGGCGTTCGCCCAGCTGTTTCATCTGCTGCTCATCATCGACGCGCCACTCGTGTGCTTCCATGATGCCGTTACCTCTCAAAATGATTGTATCCCTTGCGCGCAACCACCTCGAGCCTCCCGGCCCGGCGCATGACCACCCCGTCGCCCTCTTCCACGCGACCGATGGCCGCGACTGGCGTGCCGACGATGGGCGCGACGGCGAGCAAACGCGCGAACACGTCCCGCGGCGCGGTGCCGACGAGCTCGTAGTCCTCGCCTCCATATAACGCGTATGCGAGCGGGTCCGCGCCTAGCGCTCGCGCGTATTCCGTGACCTCCGGCTGAACCGGGATTCTGTCCGCCTCGACGATCAAGCGCACGCCGCTCGCCTCGGCGATCTCATTCAGCTCGCTCGCCAGCCCATCGCTGATGTCGTCGAGCGCCGTCGCCCCTAGCCGGGCAGCCTCGCGCCCGAAGGCGATGCGCGGCGTGGGCCGCCGATGCCGGGCGATTAAGGCCGCCTGGGCCACGGGCGATCCGGCCCGCCTGCCGAGCAAGATGTCGAGTCCCGCCGCGCTGCCGCCCAAGCTGCCCGTGACAAACAGGACGTCGCCGGGCCTCGCCCCGGCTCGCGTAACCGGGCGATCGACCTTGCCCACGGCCGTGATCGACATCCAGAGCGGGCCCTCGGTCGACACGACATCGCCGCCCACGACGCTCGCGCCGAGGGACGAAGCCGCCTCCGAGACGCCGTCGTACAGGGCCACGACGTCCTCCAGAGGCCAGGCGCCTGGCACGGCGAGGGCGATGGTGATCCATGCCGGATGGCCGCCCATGGCGGCGATGTCGCTGACGGCGGCCGCCACGGCCCGATACCCGATTTGCGGCGGCGACAGGGTATCGCGCCGAAAGTGCACGCCCTCGACGACCGCATCGGTGGTGATGGCCATGCGCCCTTTGCCCTCGACCACGGCGCAATCGTCGCCGATGGGCACCATCACGTCTTCCCCGGGCGGCGGGAGCTTCGCCGCGAGCGCTCGAATCAGCGCAAACTCGTCCATGCCGGCATCCCTCCTCGAGGCGCGTCCGACGGCATCGTTGTCAATACCATAACAATGACAGCCCCAGAGGTCCGCGTCAATCATGAGCCGTGCGCCTTGTCCATATACATCCGTTAGGGCCTGACGGCCACGAAGGAAGCGGGGTGGACGTGTGGAGACCATCCGGGAGATACTGCAATCCATCAACGCAGGGCTCCTCTTGCTGGGCTATCCAGGCACCTACGCCGCCATGGTCATGGAAGGGCTCGGCCTTCCGTTCCCGGGCGACGTGTTTCTCGCCTTTTACGGCTACGCGATTTCGCTTGGCACCATGCGAGCACCCACCGTCTTCAGCCTGAGCGCGCTCGGCTACTTCACCGGTGTCACCATCGTCTTTCTTCTGACGCGGCGATTTCAGACGCTCTTCCTCAATCCTCTCTACCGACTTCACCTGCTGAACGAGACCCGCCTCAAGCACACCGGCGGCTTGATGGACCGCTACGCCTGGCTGGTGCTGGTTCCCGGGCGCTTCCTGCCAGGAATCCGCTCGCTCAGCACGTACGCCGCGGCCCTGTCGGACATGCCGTACGCGACGTTTGCGCTCTACTCCATCGTCGGATCGATGGTCTGGTGCGGCGCCTGGCTCGCGTTCGGCTACTGGTTCGGCGAAAATATGGACGAGATGATGAAGCACGTGCAGGCAGGGCTCAGTTGGATCACCGTGGGCATCGCGCTTTGCGCCATCCTGTACTGGGTCTGGCGCCAGCGGATGACGAAGCGACGGGAGCGATAGGCGTGGAAATCGAGTGGTGCGTGCAAAATGCGTCCACGGGCGCGCAGGAGGCGTTGAAGCGCCTGCAGGCCGTTCGGCCCGACGTCTCGGTGCGAAAGTACGCGTGCATGGAACAGTGCGCGCTGTGTGCGCGAAGGCCGTTTGCCGTGATCGGAGGCAGCGTGGTGGAAGCCGAGACACCGGAAGGCCTGGCGGATCAGCTGTTGGCGATCCTCGACGCGCAATCGAGCGGCCGCCCATGCCCTCGACAGGCGCCGCACTGAAGACGCCCCTTCCCGGCAGAACCCGCCGAGAAGGGGCGCGTTTTACGACACGCTCGAGGTGTCCGTCTGCGTCTGTTGGGCCGGGAGGGCCTGAACAATCTTGCCCTGCGGCAGGTCAAAGACGCCCTTTTCCACGATGAGCTGTGCGGCGTTCTGCACAGCGGACGGATCGACGGGCTGCTTCGGATTGGGAATGGCAATCCGGACCTTCTTGTTGCGATCCGTCATGAACACGAGATGAAGAGATACTTTCGCGGCCATCGACGCGCCTCCCATCCATTCAAATCGGAACCCGCGGCCAGGTTGGCCGGACGCCGGCGCCGTCACGCGCTCGGCCCCTGTCCGCCTGTACCGCCCGCGCTGCCCCCGCCAGTGCCGCCGTTGCCCCCCGACCCCGCGGAGGGGCTGGTCAACATCGCGACATCCACGCGCTCCACCTGCACAAGCGGTTCGTCGATCAACTGCGCCAGCGCGAGGCCCACGGCGAGCAGGTCGGCGTCTGCCGCCTGCGGCGATACGTGGTTGAACTTGTGCACCTTCAGCTTGGGTTGCCCATTGGCGCGCGTGCCCGACTGCGTCTGCAGCTGCAACGTCGTGCCGAGTGCGAGGCTCGTGTCTGCCATCGCTCGTTCCTCCTTCCGCTGATTCCCCGCCCGGGCGGGCATCTATGGACATGCAGCGGCGGGCCCTTTGCGTGGACAACCGGCGCTTCGCGCGCAGGTGCGCAAAAATGCGCGGAAGGCGGCATGGCGGCAGGAATCCCGCCCGCCAGGTGGAATTCATTCGGAGTGAGCGATGCGTCGAACTGGATGTGGGGTGCGGTATGGGCTGGACAGCGAACTACGAGTTCAAACGCTTGAGGAAGCGGCTCATCCTGAACTACTTCGCGGGTTCCGCCATTGCCGTCCTCGGCGTCGGCGGCGTGCTCATCTTCACCACGCTTCACCTGACACCACGCGACCTGTGGATCATTCTCGCGATTCTCGGCGGATCGTTCTTGCTGATGATGGTGGCGGACTCCATCGCGTTTCGCATTCAAATCCGCCCCATTCGCAAGGCGCTTGTCTCCGCGCATCCCACCGAGGACGTGTTGGAACGAGGCTACAAGCGCGCGCTGCACCTGCCGGCACTCGCGGTGGTGCGCGTGATGGGACCGCACTGGCTGTCGTTTCTCATCCCTGGCCTCGTGTCGTCGTCCCTTCTCGTCCGGCGAGGCATGCTGCACCTGCCCATGACGTACGTGTGGCTGGCCGCGCTCGGAACCTTGATTGTCGCCTGCATGCACGCCGTCATCGAGTTTTTCCTCACGTCGCGCTCCATCGAACCGACGCTCATCACCATTCGGCGGAGGAGCGAGCACATGTACGGCGCGTCCGTCTGGCTCCGAGGCCAAGTCGTGGTGCCGCTCGCGCTCAAGTTTGCGATGAGTGCGGTCGTGTTTGGGGCTCTGCCCCTTCTGTTGTTTGGACTCGCGAATGCGGTTCGCTTGACCAACGCGGGGCTGGGATCCACGACCTATTGGACGTGGGCGGGAGGGATTTTGGCGCTCGGCTCGCTGTTTTCCGGGCTCGGCGGGTATCTGCTGGCGAGCGACGTCCAGCGGCCCATTCGCCGCCTGGAGGCGTTGATGAGGCGGGTCGAGCGCGGGGACTTCTCGCTGCGCGCGGACGATACCTACATGGACGAGTTTTCAGATCTGATCCAGGGGTTCAACCTGATGCTGAGCGGCTTGACCCACCGCGACGCGCTCAACCGCCAGCTCATCGACAGCTACTTCGCCACCCTGGCGGCGGCGCTGGATGCCCGGGATCCGTACACAGCGGGCCACTCGCAGCGCGTGGCGCGGTACGCCGAGGCGATTGGGCGCAAGGTCAACCTCTCTCCGCAAACCGTGCGGGAGCTCCGCCAGTCCGCGCTTCTGCACGACATCGGGAAAATCGGCATCCGCGATGAAATTCTCCTGAAAGAGGGGAAGTTGACCGACGAGGAATTTGCCATCATCAAGCAGCACCCGGTGATTGGAGAGAAGATCATCCGCCAAATCCAGCCGGATGACGCCATGAAGCCCCTGCTGCCCGGCATCCGATCCCACCACGAGCGCTACGATGGGAAAGGCTATCCAGACGGCCTCGCCGGCGAGAACATCCCGCTCTTCGGGCGCATCCTCGCCGTCGCCGACGCCTTCGACGCCATGACGTCCGACAGGCCGTATCGCGCGGGCATGCCCGTCGAAAAGGCCATTCAGGTCCTCCGCGACGGGCGCGGGACGCAGTGGGACCCCCACTTCGTGGACGCGTTCATCGAGGTCTATCAAGACGTCTACATTCCCGACGAGGCCAAATCCGCGGCGCGCGAGGCCGCAACCTCGACGAGCCAGTGAAACAGGCCCAGCGCACCCTCGTCCTCGCGCCAAAGGTTCTCGGGGTGCCATTGCACCGCGACGACCGGCCAGCGCCCCTCGCTCTCAATGGCTTCGACGAGCCCCTCGCTGTCCCACCCGACCGCTTTCAGCGCGGGCGCCACATCTTTGACCGCCTGGTGATGGAAGCTGTTCACGCGGATCGCCGTCTTCCCGTAGCACTCCGCGACGCGCGATCCCGGCTTCAACTTCACCGTGTGCGCGTACGCATGGCGCGGCGCCTTTTGACTGTGCTGAATCTTGCCCTTCCACTGGCGCGGCAAATCCTGATACAACGTGCCGCCCAGCGCCACGTTCAACATCTGCATGCCGCGGCAGATGCCAAGCACCGGCTTTTGCGCTCGCTTCATCGCCTGAACCAGAAGCATCTCGAGCCGATCCCGCTCCGGTTCGAGCGTCCCGAGCCCCTGCAGCGGCTCCTGGCCGTACAAGTTCGGGTCGACGTCGTTGCCTCCCGTCAGGACGAGGCCGTCGAGCCTCATCGCGAGTTCCAACACCCGCGACTCGTCCGCGAGATACGGCAGCACGACCGGGAGCCCCCCGGCCTCCTCCACCCCGCGCGCGTAATCGTCCGTCAGCATCACCGCCTGCAGCGGTACGCCCGGGACCGAGCTCTGCCTGATTTCGTGCGATCCCGTCAGTCCGATGAGTGGCCTCGCCACATGCCTCGCCTCCCCCGCCCGCCGTCAGGCGTTCCAACTCGCCAAATACGCCCGCTGCGCCTCCGTCAACTCATCGATGGCCATCCCCCACGTCGCAAGCCGCATGCGGGCCACCTCTTCATCCATATGCGCCGGAATCGCGTGCAACCCGGGCGGGTACGACTTCGTCATGACTTCGCGCAGACCCAGCGCCTGAAGCGCGAACGTCATGTCCATGACTTCCACGGGGTGCCCGTCCGCCGCCGCCAGATTGACCAGGCGCCCTTCGGCGATGAGGTACAGTCGGCGCCCGTCCGCCAGCCTGTACTCGTCCACGTTGGGCCGCGCCGTCCGCACCTCGACGGCGAGATCGGCAAGCGCCTGCTTGTCCACCTCGACGTCAAAGTGACCTGCATTGCCGAGAATCGCGCCATCCTTCATCCGCTCCATCGCATCGCGGGAAATCACCGCCTTGTTGCCCGTGACCGCGATGAAGATGTCGCCAATGGCCGCGGCCTCGACGATGGGCATGACGCTGAACCCTTCCATCACGGCCTCGACCGCGCGGACGGGATCGACCTCACACACCACCACCCGAGCGCCCAGTCCGCGGGCGCGCATGGCCACGCCCTTTCCGCACCAACCGTACCCCACGACGACCACGGTCTTGCCCGCCACCATCAGGTTGGTGGTCCGCATGAAGCCGTCCCACACGCTCTGTCCCGTGCCGTATCGGTTGTCGAACAGGTGCTTGCAGCTTGCGTCGTTGACGGCGAGCATCGGGTACTTCAGCACCCCTTCGCGCGCCATGGCGCGAAGCCGCAGGATGCCCGTCGTCGTCTCCTCGCAGCCCCCGCGGACCCGCGCCGCCTGTTCCGGCCGCTCCCGGTGCAACAGGGTGGCGAGATCCGCCCCGTCGTCGATCACGCCCTCCGGCTCCCAGTCGAGCACCGCCTCGAGGTGGCTGCGGTACTCCTCCGGCGTCGCGCCGTGCCACGCGTACACGCGCACGCCGCGCCGGGCCAGGGCTGCGGCGACGTCGTCCTGCGTGGACAGGGGATTGGACCCCGCGATGGCCACTTCCGCGCCACCCGCCTGAATGGCCAGGGCGAGCCGCGCCGTCTTCGCCTCGAGGTGAAGGCACATCGAAATGCGCTTGCCCAAAAACGGCTTCTCCTCCGAAAACCTGCGTTCGATTTCCCCAAGGAGCGGCATGTGCGCCATGGCCCACTCGATCTTCGCGTCGCCGGAAGGATAGGCCTCGGGATGGCGGATCATGGACGGTTTCGGTTGCGGCATATCGGTTTCCACACTCCTTCTGCACGTGTGCACATGAAAAAAGACGGATGAACCATCCGTCCGCGGTTACGAAGAATGCTGAACAAAAATTTTCAGAAATCCACGAGTCCGAGGCTGATCAACAGCCCCTCGTTGACGAGCTTCATGGCTTCCTCGTCCAAATGCGTGATTTTGTCGGTCAGGCGCTGCTTGTCGATGGTGCGCAACTGCTCAAGCAGAATCACGGAATCGCGCTCCAGACCGTACTTCTCCGCCTTGATCTCCACGTGCGTCGGCAACTTGGCCTTCTGGATCTGCGCGGTGATGGCCGCCACAATGACCGTCGGGCTGAAGCGGTTGCCGATGTCGTTTTGCACCACGAGTACGGGGCGAAATCCTCCTTGCTCAGACCCCACCACGGGCGACAGATCCGCAAAGAAGATGTCCCCACGCCTGACGTTCAATCGCTCACACCCCGCTCACCAAACGCTCCACGGTGTTGCCGGCCTCCTGCTCGGCCAGAAACGACTCACACGCAATGCGCAGGTTGAGAGGCGCCATCTCCTGATACCCGCGCTGCATGGTCTCCCGCAGATCTCCGGGCTCTTGCCTCGATACATACATACGCAACGCCTCACGCACGATGTCACGCGCGCGTCTGTCTCCCAAGTCACGACCCGCGGCTTGATTCCACGCGTTGAATTTCGAACTCGACAAGCGCGGCACCTCCACTGTTTGCGGCGACGTCCCAGATGGCTTCCATGCCGCCATTATAGCCGCACCGTAGGCGCGGCGCAAAAGGCGTCGAAGCGCGTCGGGCGCCTAGTCACACACGATGCGCGGCACGCGACGGTGCACGCGGCACAAGATCTCATACGGGATGGTCTGCGCCCTCTCCGCCAGCCGGTCAAGCGACAACACGCGCCTCTCTCCTTGATTCGACGCGATTCGATACGATTCCTGCACGCGCGCCATGCGCTCTCCCGCTGGAATGCGCCCCCACCAACCGTCCCGCCACGCGTCGGGCGCCTCGTACCCAAACAGCGTCACCACGTCGCCCGCCCTCACGTCGAGGTCCGTCACATCGACCATCAGCTGGTCCATGCACACGCGCCCTACCACGGGCCTCAGCTCGCCCCGCATGAGCACCTCCCCGGCGTTCGACAGGTGCCGCGGAACTCCATCCGCATACCCGCCCGCGACCGTCGCAACCGCCATGGGCCGCGCAACCTCGAAGGTCGCCCCGTACCCCACCGTTTCGCCCGGCCGGGCCTCGGCCACGCGGAGAACGCCCGCGTACAGGCTCATCACCGGGCGCAGCCACGGCGACGGCAGGACCGCCGGATCCGGGGAGTAGCCGTACGCGGCGATCCCGACGCGCACCATGTCGAAGTGCCACGCCGGGTCGCGCAACAGGGCCGCGCTGTTGCCCGCATGGATGCGCGGCGGACGGATGCCCGCCTCCTCGAGCGCCTGCACAAACGCGGCCAAGCGCTCGATCTGCGCCGCCGCGTGAGATGGATGGACCGCGTCCGCGGCCGCCAGGTGCGTGCCCACGCCCGCGAGCTCCATGTCCTCGCGTTGGGCGACCGCTCGCGCCAGCGCCACAGCCTCCTCCACGCGCTTCACGCCGAGCCGGTTCATGCCCGTGTCGAGCGGCAGGTGCACGCGCAGGCGCTTCGGCAGGCGCGGGATCTCGCCAATGGGACTCAGGTGCGTGAGGGCGATCTCGACGCCCGCCTCGGCAGCCGCCACGCACGCGTCCGACGTGAGCGCGCCGAGCACGAGGATGTTTACGTCGCGATCGAAGGCGCGAATTTCGAGCGCCTCCTCGAGAGACGCCACGGCCACGTCGCGCACGCCCTCGCGGGCAAGCCGCGAGACCACCGGCCGGACGCCGTGTCCGTACGCGTCCGCCTTCACCGCCACCATGAGCGTCGCGCCTGGGCGCAATTTGCGTTTGAGAACTTGGATATTGTGGGATAGATGGGCGAGATCGATCACGGCAAACAGTGGCCGGTACATATGGGGTCACCTCATGTGCCGAGTGTAACACAAACGCGCCACCCAGAGGCCTCGGGCTCCTCTGAGATGGCGCGCCTGAAAAGGTGTGTGTCACTTGCCAACCTCGGCGAACGTGGATACGGCGATGTTTTCGAGTTCGGGCAGCGAGAGATCGTTGGACGTCAGATCGAACTGGATCCCGTTTTGCATCCAGGTCAGGTTGGCCACGTGCGTGCCGGGGGCTTCGTCGTAAATCGCCGGGACACCGTACAAATCCACGAGTTCTGCGCTCGGCAGCCCCGCGGCACCCGGGGACAACGCCGATTCCGTCAACACGTAGTGATGGCCGCCGCCCTCGTAACGCATGATGATGCTCTCCGGGTCGGGCTGTGCGAGGTCCGTGAGCTTCGTCCCGTACATGGCCGGTGGTTCGATGTAGTCAAAGGCGTGATCGGATGCGAGCGTCGGCTTGGCCGCCTGCCCGGCCTGCGCGATGGTCTGCGGATCGAAGGCGTTCTTCGGAAACTCCACGCCGGTTGTGAACGACTGATACGTGATCACGACCGCCGCCTTGCCGTTTTTGTCGAGCAGCGTGACCGACTGCGGCTTGAGGTCCTTGGACAGGACCACCTGCTCCTTGCTCACGACGTCGCTCGCCGGGGTCACGGGCAGCTCAAAGGCGTAGCCGTCTTTCTCGCGGCTCACCTTCACGGATTTGTCAGATGCGATGCGCTGCAGGAGCTGATCGTACAAGTAAATCTGCCCCTGGTTCTGCGCCCAGTTGCCGTTGAAGCGGAAGACCTTCCCGAGCGACGGACTGACGATGAACATGCCGTTCGGCGTGCGCAGGATGACCTGATTGATCTGCTTGTCGGCGTTGCCAAGCTCAATCTTGTAGGTGTCTTTCGATTCGTAGGAGACGCGCACGAAGTACTTCTGGACGTTGTTGTCCATCTGCACCGTCATGATGGCCTCGCTCTGGTAGTTTTTGTTCTCGAGCGCCTGCGCCTCCGTTTGGACCTTGTGACTCACAGAACTGGTGGTGCCGGGAATGCCGCAGCCAGCGACGACGCCACCCGCGAGGGCGAGCGACAACAGGACTGCTGTTAGCTTTCGCATAGCCACCTCGCCTTTCTCCGCCACGCACCATCCTCACACTGAGGCGTCCACCTCCGCGCGGTACGCGCGCACGGCGTCTGGCAGCCGCGCGATCACGTCCGAGGCCGTCACCGAGACGTCGGTCAGCGCCTCCCCCGCGCACTCCCCCGCCTTGCCGTGCAGCCAAGCTCCAATGGCCGCCGCGTCGAAGGCGTCCAGGCCCTGCGCGATGAGCGCTCCAATGACGCCCGCCAACACGTCCCCCGTGCCGGCCACCGCCAAGGCGCTCGAGCCCGTCGGATTCACGCGCACGCGGCCGGCGGGGTGGGCGATGATCGTCCGATGGCCCTTCAGGAGCGCAATCGCCCGGCTGCGCGCGGCAAGTGTCCTCGCCGCCTCCACCCGCCGCGCCTGCACCTGGCGAACGTCCCAGCCCAACATGCGCGCCGCCTCCTTCGGATGAGGCGTGAGCACAAACTCGCCGTCCACCGGGTCAAACTGCCCCGCGTGCGCTACGGCCGCCAGCGCCTCCGCGTCGATCACGCCGCGCGCCACGCCCGCGCGCACGAGATCGAACAGCCACGTCCGCGCCTCGCGCCCCAGGATGCCAAGCCCCGGCCCGACGATCACGGCGTCCACATCCTGCAGAAGCTGCGCCGGATCGCTGCCCTCGCGCACGACGACGTCGGGCGCAAACAGCTGCGCCTCTGCGCGCGAGCCGGCCACGACGACGAGCCCCGCGCCCGCCCGCAGCGCCGCGAGGGAGGCCAGCCGACTCGCGCCGGGCATCTGCCCGAGGGCGATGCCGACCTTGCCGAAGCTGCCCTTGTGGCTCATGGGGCCGCGGAAGCCGAATTGCCGGCCAAAGGCTGCGGGCGACACGTAGCAGGCGCGGACGTGCGCCGGATCGACCGGGATGCCGACGTCCGCCACGTGCACGCGGCCGGCGTGCATGGCGCCGGGCGTCACGGCGGTGCCGAGCTTCTCCGCCGCCATCGCGATGGTCTCGTGCGCCACGATGGCAGGTCCCGGGACCTCGCCCGTCGAAGCGTCGACGCCGGACGGAAGGTCTGCGCTCACGATGTACGCCGACGTCGCGTTCGCTTCCTCAATCATCTGTGCGATCACGCCCTCAGCCGGGCGCGAGACGCCGGTACCGAGCAGCGCGTCGATGATCACGGTGGGCGACACGCCGTCTCGGCTGAGATCGCCCGCCGCGGCCGCCTGGCGAATGGCCCCGGGCTCGTAGACGCTCCATGTGACGCCGAATCGCTCAGCCATCTGCTGCGCCGTGCGCGCGTCGCCTTGAAGGGCGGCAGGGTGGCAGGATGAGATGACCGTCACGTCAAAGCCCGCGTGGCGAAGCCAGCGCGCGGCCACCCAGCCGTCACCGCCGTTCATGCCCTTGCCGCACAGCGCCACGACCCTCTGCGGGCGGAGCGCCCGTACGTGCTCGGCGATGGCGCGGCCAGCGTGATCCATCAGGACGATCGCAGGGACGCCCAGGTTCTGGATGGTGTCGTGATCGAAACGCCGCATTTCATCACTCGTGACGAGATACACAGAGTGCCCTCCCCGAGGATTGGTATATGGATATGAGCCGTGTCCACGAAGTATGTACAACGCTGACAAGCGGTCGGGCGCGGCGGCGATACGGCCATCGCGAGGTCACCGCTCTTCGATCACCGCCGTGGCCAGGGCCAGTCCCGCCGCATGCGTGAGCGCGAGGTGAAGGCGAATGGGGCCGACACCGGGCGGGCCAAAGCGCTCCCACAGGGCGGAAGCCGGCTCCCAGGTGACGCCCAAGCCCGCATCTCCCACGCGAACCGAGACGTGCGGCATCGACAGGCGCGCCAGGCCGCAGCCTGCTGCCTTGGCGATGGCCTCCTTGGCGGCAAATCGACCCGCGACAAACTCCGCCAGCCTGGCCGAATCAGACATCGCGCGCGCGCGGCCCAACTCCTCTGCGGAGAGCACGCGCGCCAAAAACGCGTTCCCCCGGCGCGCGATGGCCGCGCGAATCCGCTCGATCTCGACCAGGTCATTGCCCAATCCAATCACCACGCGCACAACCACCTCGTCCCTCATTGTACTACGGATCGTTTTGCCATTGCCCCTTTCCAAACGCAGACATCTGCGGTAGACTAGGTCGACAAGGGGGGAATGGTCATGCGTATCATCGGTCACATTGTCCGCTTCGTCGTGTCCGCACTGGTGCTGTTGCTCGTCAGCCACCTCGTTCACGGCTTTTACATCCACGGCTTCTGGCGAGCCGTCTTTGCCGCCATCGTCATCACGCTCTTGGGCCTGGCGATGGAAGCCCTGTTCGGCCAACGCATCTCGCCCTATGGGAGAGGCATCATCGGGTTCATCGCGAGCGCGGTGGTCATCTACGTCGCGCAGATCTTCGTGCACGGCATGCACGTGAGCGTCCTCGGCGCGCTGTTGGCCGCGCTCGTCATCGGCATCATCGACCTGTTCATCCCGACGAGCTTCCGGCGCGAGTAATGCACTGAAACGGGAGCGTCCGAGGCTGGCCCGCACGCCGTGGCGGGGCCAGCCTTTCTGTTGTTCGATGGTCTCTGCGTCTTAGCCAGGCACCACAATATACCCTTCCCGGAAAATCCGGTCCTTCGCGTCCCAGATGGGCGGTTCCCCGAGTTCCCGAACGGATTTTTGGAGCACGTGTTCCGCCACGACGGCGCAGACCATGGCATCGACCTGATCGACGGTCGGGCGCAGCACGCCGCAGCACGTGTAGCCGGAGTCCTTTAACGCCTTCCAAACCTTATCCACGTACGCGTGCGGCTCCTTTCGCTTCGACGGGATCGAACCAAGTGCAAAATGATCTTTGAGGACCTTGCGAGGATAGGTTTCGAAGATGATGGGTTTGGCGCCGTGGGATTGCCGGCCGTCCCCATAGAGTTGCGCATGCCCGCTCGAGACCGCCGCTGCAAACAGTTGCACACCCACCTGAATCAGGGACGCGTACGGCCCGGTGTACGGGTCCGAGAGATGCTCAGGGAGCTTTCGTGTCGGGGTATTTGCCTCCCTATCGCAATCCCGGCGCTGGTGACGAGATCCGAGTTTCGGCAGCCCCTGTGGACAATCCAATCCGTAGGCCGCCACGCAGCCATTTGCGATGAGATCTTTCGGGACAGGCGGCAGAAGCACTGGAGGAGAGCCGGACAACGGAACGTAGTGATCGAGCACGAACTTGCGTTTCTCGATGTCCAACCACGCCACGTAACTCAGGGACTCCATCCCGCCCACATCCACACCACATACCCAAGCCAAAATCACACACTTCCTTCCATCTGGCACAGGAGACTTCGACCTGTTGTGCATTTCACCCTCGTTTATGGCACAATGATAGGGATATGTCACCGGAAAGGGCGGACCGACGTGCATCACCTGTTGGAAGCTATCTTCATCCTGTTCATCGGTGTGGCCTTCACCTATTTGATGAAGATACGCCCCGGCGCAAAGCCGATGTCGCGCGCCAAGATGATCGCGTACTTCGTCCTGGGCGTCGTCATCGGTGTCATTTTCATCACGACGGATCACATCTACGCGCCCACCACGGGGCTGTAATTTCCCCTGATCGCGCGTCGAGACAGCGAACGGAGAGGTTCTCACGATGCAAGGTGTCATCACACTGAAAAGCCGGCACGAGCAAAACCTGATGCGCGAAGCCGGAAAGGTCGTCGCAGGCTGTCACGAGGCGCTGCGCAGCTTCATTCGGCCCGGCATCCGCACGTTGGACATCGACCAGTTTGTGGAGGACTTCATCCTCCGTCACCGCATGGAGCCTGCCCAAAAGGGCTACAAAGGCTACCCCTTCGCGTCGTGCACGTCGGTCAACGACGTCATCTGCCACGGGTTCCCGAGCGAGTACGTCCTGCAAGAGGGCGACATCGTCACGGTGGATATGGTGGTGGTGCACAAGGGGCTGCACGCGGATTCGGCTTGGAGCTACGCGGTCGGCGAAATTAGCGAGACCGCGCGCAAGTTGCTCGACGTGACGCGGCGCGCGATGTACATCGGCATTGAACAAGCCGTGCCGGACAACCACATCTCCGACATCGGGCACGCCATCCAGACCTTCGTCGAGGCCGAGGGGTTCTCCGTGGTCCGCGACTACATCGGGCACGGCATCGGGCGTCAGATGCACGAAAGTCCAGACGTGCTTCATTTTGGCCCCCCGCATCGCGGGCCGAAGATTCGAAAAGGCATGGCGTTCACGGTCGAGCCCATGGTGAACGTGGGCACCTACGAAACCAAGCTCGATCCCGACGGCTGGACGGCCCGAACGGCCGATGGCAGCCTCAGCGCCCAATATGAGCACACGCTCATCATCACCGAGCATGGCCCCGAGATCATCACCAAGCAGGACGGGGAATGAACGAACAGGCCGGTCGCCTCGTTCGCGGCGACCGGCCTTCTCTTTCAGCCATGAACCGTTTTGGGCAGCCGTTCCCGCCGGGGCGGGCGCACCTGCAGCCACTGTTCGTCAATTTCAAAGTGAGCGTCCGCAAGGATCTTCGCCAGGTGTTCAAGCGGCGTACGGGCGACCTCGCGATACGACTTGCGCGTGTACAGGTCAATCGCGTTTGGCAGTTCGCGCTTCAGCTGCTTCCGCAAGCGATTGCCTGCCGCGTCCGCGTCCACCAAGATGTACACCTCGTCGTGCTGCAGCGGAACGATGTCGTTTTCCACCTGCTCGTAGCTGAGTGTGCCCTGCGTGCACACCACATCCACCTCTTCGCGCAGCACCTTCAGAATCCTCGACTTGTCCGTCTTGCCTTCGACAATGATGACTTTTCGCGAAGTCGCGTGCGTCCGCATGTCGCTCAACTTCCTTCCGTCATCGGGCGCGGCCGCGGCCGCGCCGCGAAGGTGACTTCGTCGGCTCAAGTTCATCATAGCACGACCCGCGCTCCATCGGCAGATCCAGCTTGATCCTCGATCCGGCGGTACGTCTTCGCCTTTGCCCCGGCTTCTCCTCAACACCCCTTTGTGGGCAGTCTATGCGGATGGCCCTCGTCCCCATACGGACGGGGCCCAAAGGGCTCGGCCAGTTCCACTCGCGCCTGGTTCCACCTATGTAGAAAAAGGGCCGCCTCCAGCGGCGGGGGCGGCGCTACGGACGAGACGCATGCTCACGCCACAGGCGTGCAGGTCGTGGTCGTCGAGCACGTGTACGCGGGAACGAGCAGGAAGAAGAGCACGAAGATGATCAGAAACACCACTGCCCAACGCGTGTAGCCACCGAACACACCGTACATTCGCGTTCCCTCCTCGACAGGTTTGTGCCGTTCGGCACATTGCCATAGAATGCGGGATGAAGACGATGGTGCGGGCGAATGTCCAGGGCCTTCGCCAAGTCGACACCGGAAAGGAGACGGACCCCGTCATGTTCAGACCTTACCCGGGCACCTCCCCCGAGGACATTCGCACGTTGCCGGAGCGCGCGCTTGTGTTCATCCACACGCCGCTTTGCGGCACATGTCAACTTGCGCGGAAGATGCTCGAGGTGGTCGATGCCGCTCATCAGGGCGCGCTGCCGCTTTACGAGCTCGATGCGAATCTTGCACCGGCCGCGATGCAGACCTGGAAAGTCGAAAGCGTGCCCGCACTCCTCTACGTAAAAAAGGGCGAGATCGCCCACGTCCAATACCGTTTCAGCGACGTGGTGCATCTCGCCAGTTCGATTCAACCGTTTCTCACGGCGTGATGGGGCGCGTGGCGTTAACGCGGGATGCCGGGCAGCACCGCCGCGAGTTCGTCCCAAGTGAGATACTTCCGCTCAATGTCCTCTTCGACGAGGCCCCGCCCGCGCTGGACCTCGACGAACTGCATGCCGCTTTCCGTGCGAATGGCGTGCCACACCCCCTGTGGCGCGCGCACGATGTCACCCGCAGCGACTTTTTGCCACCGGTCATCGACGACGATCTCGCCTTCGCCCTCGATGATGGTCCAGATCTCTTCGCGCCACTTGTGCCGGTGGTAGCTGAGATTGCGCCCCGGAAGGAGCTCCACGCACTTCGTCAGGACCTCCGTCTCGTCGTCGAGCAACTGGTAGTCGATCACGCGATACCGGCCCCAGCGGCGCTCTTCATACATCGGCCGGTTGTCGAGCGGCGCCACGACGTCTTTGAGCCCCGCCGCCAGCTCCTTGTCCGCGGCGAGAATCCCATCCGGCGTCGCCACGACGATGGCCTGCTTCAGCCCGAGTGCCACCACGGGCAGCCCGAGTTCATTCACCACGTGCGTATCCTCACACCGAGACAGGATGGCGCGGCCCACGGCCTCGCTCTGCATCTGCTCGGCGAGGGACGACCACGTGCCGAGATCGGACCACATGCCGCGGTACGGGTGCGCCACGATGGCCGCGAGCTTTTCGACGACTTCGTAGTCAAAACTGCGCTTGGGGAACTGATCGAAGCCTCGGCGCGCTTCCTCGTAGGTGGTCGGCAGACCGCGTTCCCGCAGAATGCCCACGAGCGTGCGCGGCAGGAAGCAGAACACGCCGCAGTTCCACAGCGCCCCTTGGCGGATGAGCTCCTCGGCGACGGCGCGCTCCGGCTTCTCGACGAACTGCTTGACCCGGAAGCAGTCGCCCTCAGCCGGGGCCTCCGGCACGATGTAGCCGAATTTGCTGGTGGGCTCCGTCGGCCACACGCCCATCAGGGCCATGTCGGCCCCTTCGCGCCGCAGCATGGGCCCGAGCTTTTGAATCTCGCGGAAGTAGTGATCGTCCACGAAATGATCGACGGGACAGACCACCACGGGCTCTTCCCAATCCGCGCCACACACGTCGACGAGATATAGCGTGGAGAGGGCGATGGCCGCGAACGTGTCGCGCCGCGCGGGCTCCTCAATCACGTCGATCTCGCCGATCTGCGCGTGAATCACTTCGACCTGCGGCTTGGACGCGCAGACGAACACGTCGTCCGCCGCGAGGCCAGCCTCGCCGATCTGCCGCCAGACGCGCTGGAGCATGGACTCGAGCCCGTTCCCATCCGGGCGGGGAAGAATGCGCAGGAACTGCTTGGACCGAACGTCGTTCGACATGGGCCACAATCGCTTGCCCGATCCACCGCTCAAAAGCACCAGTTTCACAATGCACCACTCCTTTCTCCGCGGATCTTGCGCAGCGGATGGATACAGGCTCCATCAATCACAGTTCCCACTATAAATCATCCGCGCAGATTTCGTCCATGGGTCGAAGTTGTGAGCGCAGCAAAAGCAAAAGGGCCGGTCCGCCATCCACATGGCATCGGACCAGCCCCATGGTCTTCAGGGCGTATTCGCCGCATTGGCTTCGGCGCCGTTGTTGGCCGAGCCGCTCACATCTCCATTGCCTCCGCTCGATCCGCCTTTGCCTGACGAGACCACCTGCGACTTCGACTGCGGGTTGGCGGCCCCGGGCGGCGTCGACGTCGGCGTGGTGTTGGCCGGTGTCGTGTTGGTCGTGTTTCCCGGCTCGTTACCCGCGCCTGTGGTCGTGTTGCCCGTGGCGGTGTTGCCAAGGCTCTGGTTCCCGAGGCCGCCCGATCCGTTTCCCGGGACGGTGTTGTTCAGCCCATTGCCCGGCGGCGTGCTGTTGTTTGGGTTCGCCGGATTGGGCGGGGAAGCGCCCGTCGTCACGGTCACCGACGCCGGCTTGCCCACGGCCTGGCCCGTCGCCTGGCTCGTCGCCTGCACCGTGTAGATATAGGTCTCGTTCGGTTGAACCGACGTGTCCGTGATGGTCTCTGCGGTCGTCTGGCCGACCGGCACGGTCTCATCCGCGCCGTTCGTCGACACCCGCGTCACCACGTACGTCACCGGCTGCGAGAAGCTGCCCGACCACGACAGGGTGACCGTGTTGGTGTTGCGATCGTACGTCGCCGACAGGTTGGTGATGCTGTTGGTCGGGTTTGTGTTGGTCTGCCCGCCGTTCATCTGATTGACGTAGTTCACGCCCTGCGCGGTCCCCGTGATATACGGGTAGGGCCCCACCGAGAACTGCTCCGGCGTCTCGTTGGCCAGGGCCAAGGCGATGATGTCGTGGAAAATCTGCGCCGCGTTGGCGGACGGATCGACCGGCGACATCGTCATGTGGTGCTCCGGCGACGAGACGTCGTACCCGATGTGAATGCTGCCGACCAGGTTGGGCGTGTAGCCATCAAACCAGCCGTCGCGCACCCAGTTCGGGTGGTTGCTCACAAGGCCCGCGCTGTACTGCACGGTGCCCGTCTTGCCCGCGACACCCCAGCCCGGCAGCTTCGCGTTCTGCCCCGTGCCGTAGTCCACGACGTCCTGCATCAGCCGCGTCATGTCGAGCGCCACCTGCGGCGTCATCACCTGCGTCTGCTGCGGGCCCTCGTGGTAGATGATGCCGCCCTGGCTGTTGACGATCTTCGTGATCAAGTACGGTTGCGACCGAATCCCGTTGTTGTCGAACGGCGTGTAGGCCGCCGCCATCTCCATCGGCGTCACGCCGTTTTCCAGCCCGCCGATGGCAATGCCCAGGTGTTCGTAGTCCTTCTGCGTGAGCGGGATGCCGTCCGCCTTGGCAAAGTTGGCCCCCGTGTCGATCCCGATCTGCGAGAGCAGCCAGACAGACGCCACGTTCTGCGACCACTCGAGCGCGTACTGGAGCGTCACCTTCGGCGGTGCGTTCGGATCCCAGTTTTGAGGGATATAGCCCCCGCCGAAATCCTGCGGCTGGTTGTCGAGAATCGACGTGTACGTCCACTTCCCCGTCGCGAGCGCCGGCGCGTAGTCCATGATCGGCTTGATGGACGATCCCGGCGAGCTCGCCTGATAGACGCGATCGAGCCCAAGCGGGACATAGCCCTGCCTGCGCGATCCCGCCGCACCGAGGATGGCGCCGGTCTTGGGATCCACGAAGACGGCCGCGCCCTCGACCACCGTGCCCGTCGTCGGGCCGGGGAAGTCGGAGTCGTATTTGCCGCTCCAGAACACCTCGTTGATGGCGTTCTGCACGTTCGGCGCAATGGTCGTGTAAATCTTCAAACCGCCCTGCATGACCTCCTGCGGCGGGATGCCGTGCCGATTCAGGTAGTCGAGCAGGAAGTTCGTCAAAAGCGGCTGCGTGTTCCAACCGTCACCCGGGAACGAGTGAAACGACACGCCGAGCGGCTGCTTTTCCGCCGCGTCCGCCTGAGCCTGCGTGATGTAGCCGTAGTGCACCATATTCTCAAGCACCTGGTTGCGGCGCTGAATCGCAGCCTGCGGATGAACGAGCGGATCGTACGCCGATGGCGCCTGCGGCAGTCCAGCCAAAAGCGCCGCATCCGCGAGCGTCAACTTGTTCGGCTCCGTCTTGAGGTCAATTCCAAAGTAGCGCAGGGCTCCCTGCTCGATCCCGACCGCGCTCTCCCCCATGGGGATGCGGTTCAGGTACATCGCGAGGATCTCCTGCTTGGTAAAGTTCCGCTCAATCTGCAAGCCCAAGATGATCTGCTTGAACTTGCGCCCGAACGTCTTCTCATCCGTCAGATAGACCATCTTGGCGAGCTGCTCGGGGATGGTGCTCGCGCCCTGTGCGAGGCTGCCCGACGAGACGTCCACGAACAGCGCGCGGAAGATGGACTTGATGTCGATGCCCGTCTGATTGGTCCAGAAGGTATGATCTTCGGTCGCGACGATCGCGTCCTGAATGTTTTTCGGAATCTGGTTGTAGGTCAAGTCGGTGTTCGGCGAGCCGAGCGTCAGGAGCTTCGTCCCATCGGCGGCGTACACGACCGTCGGTTGATGCGATTGCTCCAACACGCTCGCGTTAAAGGGCGTGAGCCGGACCGCGAGATAAAATCCAACCGCAATCACCACGACAAGCGCGACGACCGTCCCTAGAGCGATGGCAATCCATCGTCGGACCAAACGGCCCACCTCCATCGAATCGACTTCTCACAGCCGCTTCATACGCCAACTGAGCGTCGGTGCAGGCACGGCCGAGGCAGCCGCTACCGGCACGCGCACCTTTTGCATGCCCACCTGAATCTCGAGTTGACCGACGATCTGGTTTTGGGCGATGGGCTTTTTCGAATCCAGCGCATCTGGCACATACCCTTGATGCACGGACAGACCGCCCCAGCCGATGACCTGAACCGGCTCCGTCGCTACGAGCGACACGGGTTTCGCCCAAGGGGCGGAAAGCGTGCCGACCGTCTGTCCAGCCGACACGAGCTGAACCGACCGGAGCGCCTTCTGCGCGTCCTTCGACATCGTGACGGCCGCATTCAGCGCCTCGGCGAGCGGCTGGGGTCCCTTCTGGCCGAGCACGGCGCCGATGATCAGCACTTCGCGGCTGCCGAGCACCTTGCGCGCGGCAAACACGAAGCACCCGCCCGCCTCGAGGGTCGATCCCGTCTTGCCCCCGATAATGGTGCCGTGGCCCACGACCGAGTCGACGTTGTAGACGAGCCCCACCACGGGCAGCACGGCCTGGGCTTGGCCCACGATCTGGCGGAACACGGGGTTCTCCATCGCTTTGGCAAACAGCTTCATCTGGTCCACCGCGTCACTCTGGCTCGCCGGCGAATAGCCCGTGGGATCGGCGTAGTGCGTCTCGGTCATGCCGAGCTTTTTGGCTGTCTCGTTCATCTCCTGCACAAACGCTTGAACGGAGCCATCGCACCATTTGGCGAGAAGTGTACCCATGTTATTGCCGGACGGCAAAAGCAACCCCTGAAGCGCCTGATATTCCGTGATCTTTTCACCTGCCGCGACTTTGACCACGGACTGTCCGAGCGCCTTGTCCTGCTCATAGACCTTCACGTCCGCCGGCGTGACCGTGAGCACAGGTCCCTGTTGCCCCAGTTGAAGCGGATGCTTTTGCAGCACGAGGTACGCCGTCATGACCTTGGTCACGCTGGCGATGGGCACCGAAACCTGCGGACCGTACGTGCCAAAGGTCCCCACGCCGTCGGCCATCAGCGCGGCCTCGCCCTGCGACGGCCATTGAATGACGGGCTTCGTTCCCTGTAGGGCCTTGGGCAAAGGCGCAACCACGTCCGCAGCCGCCTGCGGAATCGGGCGCACCAGCTGCACCACAGGCACACCGATGACGATGATGGCAATCACGATGGCAATGACCAGACCGCGCAGACTACGCACAACCATCCTCCTAAGCTCGTCGCCCAGCGCCCGTCAGGTCGCGGGCTGTTCTGTCTTCGCGCCGGACTTCGACGCCTCAAGCTCACGCATCATGCGCTTGTAACGCACAAACATGGCAATGCGCCACGGCACGAGCATGCCGAACGCCAAACAGAAGAAAAGGGAGCCTGTCTGATACACGTCCACGTACCGCTCGACGAGGCTGTGCAGGGCAATGCGAACCACCAACAGCCCGAGCAGGATGTAGATGAACGCCCTCGACCGCTTCAGATAGACCCCATCTTCTCCTACGTAGAAATGGCTCGTCGCGATCAGCGGATAGCTGAACAGGCATCCGACCAAAAAGGCCGCGACGGCATAAAGAATCGGCTCGCGCGTGAACGGAAACACATACATCAGAAACCCTGTGCTCATGGCCAGCGGCGGAATCAGGATCTTCCGCGCATTCGTCGGGCGCCTCGATGCCCGAAGACGCACAAAAATCACCGTGACCGCAAACACGACGGCGACAACGGTTGCAATCAGCGTGGTAACTTCGCTGTGATTCACGCTCTCCCCTCGCCTTCCTGCGAGATCCGACGAGCTTGACATGGCGGCCATGGGTCCGCCCATGCGGGCTACGTGTGAGTATACCATCAATGACTCAACGCTTTCTTGAACAGCCGTCTACAAAACTGCGAACTTTGCGCGCAAGCCGCGTGCCCACCGCCCAAATCGCCTGGAAAACCTGACAGCAGCCTGGTAGAATTCTTTCGGTCACTAAATCAGTTGTCAAGACCGTCGATGTCGTGTTTGCCGAGATGTCAAGCCTGTCGAATTGAAGGAGGCGAGTCCGTGGCAGAGCGTTACGCCCACTTTGTCGCCCGCATGAAGTACGCCATCATCGCCGTCTGGGTCCTGGCCGTGGCGCTGGCGCATGTCTTCCTCCCGCAGCTCAACGCCATCGTCGCGCACAAGAACACGGAATTTTTGCCGAGCTCGTCGAACGTCGTGATCGCCAGCAACTGGCTGAAGCGTGTCGACCCGGCGCGCCAGACGGGTTCGAGCGCCGTGGTGGCTCTCTACAACCCGCACGGATTGACGACGCAGGACAAAGCGTGGTTCAAGCAGCGGCTCCAGCAGGTGGCCCATCACAAGGGCACCTACGGGGTCAAGACCGTCACGGCCGCCTACAATCAGGCGAAATCGGTCCAGAATCAGTTCTTCAGCTCGGATGGAACGGTGGAGATCGCCACCATCGGCTTCCCGGGCAGCGACGTGTCGAAGGCGACGGACGCGTCGCTGAATCAACTGCATCGGGTATTCCAAAACCCGCCAAAAGACGCACAGGTGCTGTTCACGGGTGACACGCCGATTGAGAACGACAACATCAACATCTCGATGGATGGCGCGTCCAAGACGGCGGGCGTGACCGTCGCGCTCGTGCTCGTCATCCTGCTCGTGGTCTTTCGATCGGTCGTGGCCCCCTTCCTCACGCTCATCTGCATTGGGCTGTCGTATCTCTTGACGACGAACCTCGTGGCCGTGCTCGCCAACGTGGGCCTGCCCGTCTCGACGTTCACGGATACGTTCCTCATCGCCATCATCTTCGGCGCGGGGACCGACTACAGCATCATCGTGCTCAATCGCTTCCGCGAGGAGGCAAGCCGGGGACTTGAACCGGTGGACGCCCTGGCGCGCGCGATGAGCGGGGTCTCGAAGACCGTCGTCTACAGCGCGCTCACGGTGTTTCTTTCCTTCGCGACGCTGTACTTTGCGCGTTTCGGCTTGTTCCGCTCCGGCGTGGGGGTGGCCGTGGGCGTCGCCGTCACGCTGGTCGCTTGTCTCACTTTCCTTCCTGCCCTCATCATGGCGCTCGGCCGGTACGCGTTCTGGCCGCGCCGCCAGCTGAGCGGAGACAGCCACAAGCCCTCGCGCGTATGGGACCTCACGGGCAGGACCGCGCTCCGGCACCCGTGGTGGACGCTCGCCGCGGTGCTCGTGGTGTTGACGCCCGTGGCGCTCTCCTTTACCGACCAGCGCACGTTCGATCCGACCTCGGACATCCCCTCGGCGCCCTCCGTCGTCGGCTTCCGCGTCGTCTCGAAGGCCTTTGGCCCCGGCAAGGTCCTGCCGATGGACGTCGTGATCGACACGCCGGACAATCTCCGCACGCCTGAAGGGCTCGCGACCATCGAACAGGTGTCCGAGGCGATTGCCAAGCTGCCGTTTGTCCAGCAGGTCCAGAGCGCCACGCGCCCGACCGGCAGTGTGATTTCGGAATTTGAGCTTGCGAAGCAGAATCAGCTTGCCGCAAACGGGCTCGGCAAGGTGCAAACAGGTCTCCAGCAGGTGGCGAGCCACGTCGGCTCGCAGGGCGCGGCACAGGCGGCCAACGCGGCGCGCCAGCTGTCGGACGGAGCGGCGCAGCTGGCCCAGGCGAGTGGAAAACTGACCCAGGGCGCGGGAAGCGCGGAGACTGGGGCTTCGAAGCTGGCGACGGGAGCGAGCGCAGTCTCGAACGGGGCATCGCAACTCGCGCAGGCGAACGACAAGCTGGCGAAGGCCGCCGCGCAGATCGGCGCGGGGTCGCAGCAGGTTGCGCAGGGCGCCGCCAAGCTCGCGGCCTCCGCGAAGGCGCTCGCGTCTGGGCAATACCAGCTCGCCCAAGGGGCATCGCGGGAGGCGCAGGCGGCCGAGCAGCTGGCCAACGCGATCGCAGCCTGGACCAAGGCCCACCCGGCCGAGGCGTCGGATCCGAATTGGCAACAGATTATCGCCCTGGCGCAGGGCAGCGCGGCAGGCGCAGCCCAGACGGCGAGCGCGGCGGGCAAGCTCGCCAGCGGCACGAGCCAGTGGGCGAATGGCGCGAGCGCGCTGAGCGGAGCGGCCCAGCAAGTGGCAGCCGGGGCGAGCCAGTGGGCATCCGGCAGTCAAAGCGCGGCGGCGGGCGCCTCCCGGGTCGCGCAAGGCGCTTCTCAACTGAGCCAGGGCGCATCGTCGCTCGCGCACGGACTCGGCCAGTGGAGCGGCGGTTCGTCGCAGCTGCAGGCCGGGCTCACGAAGTGGGCCCAGGGCGCAGCGCAGTTCTCGTCCGGGCTCGGCAGCGCCGGGGCAGGGGAAGACCAACTCCACAGTGCGCTCGTCAAACTGTCGAACGGCGTCGGCACGGTGCGGAACGCGCTCCATGAAAGTGCCAAAGCGCAGACCTCGGGCGATCCCGGCTTTTATGTGCCGGCATCCGCCATTTCGTCCAACCAGGACCTGAAAAAGGCCCTGAACAGCTACATCTCGCCGGACGGACACGTGGCGGACATCCGCGTCACGCTCAAGTCGGATCCGTACTCCATGACCGCCATTCAGAAGATGCCGCGGCTTGAGACCGTCGCCCAGGCGGCCTTCACGGCTGCGCCCATCCACACGGGGCAAGTGGGCTTCGCGGGCACGACGCCGACGCAGTATGCACTGAATCAGCTCTCCAATCAGGACTTCGTGCGCATGATGGCCCTCATTTTGGGCTCCATCTTCATCTTGCTCGTGATCATGCTGCGCTCGCTCATCGCGCCGCTGTACGTCATCGCCTCCCTCACGGGGACGTACTTCGTCACGATGGCGTGCCTGCAATACGTGGCGGTCGACGTGCTGCACAAGGCCGGGATCAGCTGGACCGTTCCGTTTTTTGCCCTGCTGCTCCTCGTGGCCCTCGGCGTCGACTATTCCATCTTCCTCATGTCGCGCTTCGACGAAGAGCTGCGGCGCCATCCTGAGCTGAACCTGCGCAGCGCGATGCTGTACGCGATGCGCCAGATGGGCAACGTCGTCTTCTCGGCGGCGGCCATCATGGCTGGCACGTTTGGCTCGATGTCCGTGTCCGGCGTGACGACGCTCGTCGAGATCGGCCTGTCGGTCATCATCGGGCTGGCCCTCTACGCGCTGATCGTATTGGCGCTGTTTGTCCCGGCCTGCACCGCCATCGTGGGCGAAGCGCACTTCTGGCCGTTCCGGCGCACGCCGCGCGAGGCGCGCGAACTCAGGCTGCCGGAGGAGTTGGCTGCGGAGTGACGCCGCAAACGCGCGAAAAGCGCCTGGGGAGCAAGAGCCCGGACGGCACATCGAAAACGCCACCTGCCTGAAAAGGGGCAGGTGGCGTTTTTGCTCCCCGGCGCCTGGTTGGCGGCGCACGCCTCAGCGCGCGGCTGCGCCGGAATCTGTGGGGTCATCTGTTTTGCCCTGGCAGGCCGGACACACGCCGTGAAACACGAGCTCCGCGCTCAGCACGCGATACCCTGTTCCCCGCGCGATCTCGTCCATCCAAGGCGCAGGGGGCGCCTGCTCGAACTCGGCGATGGCGCCGCACCGCACGCACACCACGTGCGCGTGATCGCTCGTATTGGCATCGTAGCGACTCGCCGACTCCCCAATCTTGACTTCCTTCAGCAGGCCCTTTTCGGTCAAGTAGCGGAGCGCGTTGTACACGGTCGCGTACGCGTAGCGATGTCCGCTCGCGCTCAACCGCTCCATGATGTCTGTGGCCGTCGGGTGATCGTGCGACGCTTGTACAATGTCAAAGACCGCTCGCCGCTGCGCGGTCCAATTCACCGGCTTGGACATCTTCGACACCTCTTTAGGCTCCTAAGCTATGATACGAAATTTCAGCGCCACTTTCGACGGCGGATCGGTTGCCGAAATCAGATTTTGAATTTATACTTAGTCTAACACTAAATCTTGATATGAGGTGAAGCTCATGGCAGACCGCCCTTACACGCGCGAAACCGGCGCACCCGTGTTTGACGATCAACACTCGCGCACCGCAGGCCCCCGCGGGCCCATCACCCTCGAAGACGTGCATCTCATAGAGAAACTGGCGCACTTCAACCGCGAGCGCATTCCTGAGCGCGTCGTTCATGCCAAAGGCGCCGGCGCCTACGGCTACTTCGAGGTCACGCACGACGTGACGCGCTACACCAAGGCCGCCTTTCTCAGCGAGGTGGGAAAGCGAACCGAGGTGTTCGTTCGGTTCTCCACCGTCGGCGGCGAGCAGGGTTCCGCGGATACGGAACGCGATCCGCGGGGCTTCGCGGTCAAATTCTACACCGAAGAAGGAAATTACGATCTCGTCGGAAACAACACACCCGTCTTCTTCATTCGGGACCCGCTCAAGTTTCCGGACTTCATTCACACGCAAAAGCGCCATCCGCAGACCCACTTGAAAGATCCGAACATGATGTGGGACTTCTGGAGCCTCACGCCCGAGTCCATGCATCAGGTGCTCATCTTGTTCTCCAACCGGGGAACGCCCTACGGCTACCGACACATGCACGGCTTTGGCTCGCACACCTTCTCTTGGATCAACGAAGCGGGCGAGATCGTGTGGGTCAAGTATCACTTCCTGACGGACCAAGGAATTCGCAACTTCAGGCGAGCGGAAGCGGTGGAGATGGCCGGGCGCGATCCCGACTTTGCCACGCGGGACCTGTTCGACGCGATCGAGCGCAAGGACTACCCGTCCTGGACGCTGTACGTGCAGATCATGCCGTTCGCGGACGCGGACCGCTACGCATTTGACCCTTTCGACGTGACGAAGGTCTGGCTGCACAAGGACTATCCGCTCATCCCGGTGGGGAGGCTCGTCCTGAACCGCAATCCGGAGAACTACTTCGCAGAAGTGGAGCAGGCCGCGTTTTCGCCGGCCCACGTGGTGCCGGGGATTGGTTTTTCGCCAGATAAGATGTTGCAGGGAAGGCTTTTCGCGTATGGAGACGCGCATCGATACCGGCTTGGAGCCAACTACAACCTGCTGCCGGTGAACCGGCCGCATGCCACGACGGCGCAGAATTACCAGCGCGATGGAGCCATGCGCTTCGACGGAAATGGAGGCGCATCGCTGAATTACTACCCGAATCGCGAAGGGCATCCGGCGCCAACGGAGCGCGCTCGCGGTCCCGAATACCCTGTGGAGGGGCTCGTGGGCCACTACGACTATCGCGATCGCGACTTTTACACGCAGCCTCGCCTGCTGTATCACGTGATGCCCGATCACGAGAAGGCGGACCTTGTGGACAATCTAGCCACATCGCTCCGGCAAGTGGACGCCGAGATCGTCGAACGGCAGATGACACACTTTGAAAAGATGGATCCGGAGCTTGCGGCGCGGATTCGGTCTGCACTGCAAGGCCGGTGACGGGCACACGCTGGACGGCACACGGCAGCGCATTGGGCGTCCAGCGCTGAGCCGAGCCCACGAGAACCAGCGCCCAGCGCCTTTGCGGCAGCGCGCGACGCAAATGGGACAGCGCCAGAGGCCTACAGGCCCTGGGGCTGCCCCGCCTCGCCCGCCCGCACGGGTGCACATTCCATCACCACTCGGACTGCGCATCCCGCACCCATCTGTCGACACAGTCATCGCACAACCGTTCCCACTCGCGCTCCTCCCAAGGCCGGCAGGGCTCTGGGATCTCCGTGCCACACAACACGCAGGTCGTGCTCTCCGCCGTCTTCTGCATCTTCTCACCACTCCCGTCGAATCGCGTGTCTTGTAAGTTTGACACCCATCATACCACGGGTGCGGCGAGATTTCAACCGAATGTTCAGAAAATGCAGTTTCACCTGGCATCGTGCCAGGATGCCGGCCAAGGCCCGGCACAGCGTCCGGGCTTGGTCGCATCGAGGCCGGCGCTTGGATCTCCGGCGCCGACTTACAGAAAGGCTAGATGAGCCCATACGAAGCGAGCACCGCTCTCAGCTTCTCTGTCAGCTCCGGCCCAGGCAGCGCGAGCGGCATTCTCACGACCGGGCGAATTTTCCCCATCATGGCGAGACACGCCTTGACCGGTCCAGGGTTCGTCTCCCAGAAGAGCGCCTCATTCAGCTCAGCCAGCTCATAGTGCAAATCCAGGGCCTCGTGCCAGCGGCCCGCCTGGACGAGATCGTACAGGCGAGCCACTTCGCGCGGCATGAGGTTTGCGGTGGCGCTGATGTGTCCCGCCCCGCCCAACGCCAGCATCGGGTAGCACAACAGCTCAATGCCGGAGTACACGAGAAAATCGCGGCCACACGTCTTCAGCACGCGCGTGACCTGTTCAAAATCCTTATTTGACTCCTTCACCCCGACGATGTTGCGGCAGTCGCGCTTCAGCCTGGCCATCGTGGCAGGCTCGAGGTTGACGCCCGTCCGGCCAGGGATGTTGTACAGGATGATGGGAATGTCGACGCTGTCGGCGATGGCGCGAAAGTGCCGATACAGCCCCTCCTGCGATGGGCGGTTGTAGTACGGGACGATGACCAACGCCGCATCCGCGCCCAGCTTCTCGGCCGTCTTCGTCAGCCGCAGCGTCTCCGCGTGGTTGGTCGATCCCGTCCCCAACACGACGGGAACTCGCCCTCGCACAGCATGGACCGTGACTTCAAACAGATACTCCCGCTCTTCCACGGTCAGAGAACTCGGCTCACCCGTCGTGCCCGCACAGGAAATGCCGTGCGAGCCGCTCTCGATCTGCCACTCGATGAGATCGCGATACGCCCTTTCGTCGAACGATCCGTCCTCCAAAAAGGGCGTGACCATCGGCACGATGGACCCGCGCAGCCGCGATACCACGTCCTTGTCTGCTGCCATCCACAAAGCTCTCCTCTCACTTGATGTAGGTCGCAGCGCGAGCATCGGTCGCCCCGGAGAGCGCGACCGGCGCCTCGCTGTCCCAATCCATGACGGGCGATCCGTCCCTCCACCAGCTCTCGGGCGTCTGATGCCCCCACAGTGTCTGGCGCCTCGGGTCCCGGGCGCTCCAACGAATCGGTTCGTGGTCGGGATCCACCGTGAGGTAATCCGACGTATAGAGCTCGATGCGATGGCCGTCGGGATCGCGCAGATAGAGGAAGAAGGCGTTTGAAATGCCGTGCCTGCCGGGGCCGCGCTCGATGTGCGTGTGCAGTTCCGCGCCGCCGAGGATGTCGCACACGCGAATGATGCTCACCACATCGTCCATCCAAAAGCCGATGTGATGAAGCCTGGGGCCGAGCCCCTCCATCAGGGCGAGATCGTGCACATTGCCCTTGCGGTGCAGCCAAACGGCCTTTTTGGCGCGCGGCTCGTCGTCCGTCTCCACGTATTCAGTCAGGCGAAAGCCGAGACCTTCGCGCCACATCTGTTCGCAACGGGCGAGATCGGACACAAAACAATTGAAGTGATCCAATCGGCGGACACCGGCGCCTTTGTGCAAGTGATACTTCTGGAGAAGGCACTCGGCCTGCTGCATCTCGGCATAAAACTCGAGGGGAAATCCGAACGGATCTTGCACGCGAAGCGCCCGACCCTGGCCAGGCTCCGTACCGGGCTCGACAAACTGTACGCGGCATCCGAGCGACTCAAAGTACGAGGCCAGGGCATCCAGATGATCCTCTTCGGCCACGCGGAACGCGAGATGGCTGACGAGCGGGGCGTCCGCTTCCGTGAGCACGAGGCTGTGATGATGGCGCTCTTCGACGCCGCGCAGGAAGAGCTGCCCGTCTCGCTCCTCCGTGACCACAAAGCCGAGGATCTCTTCGTAGAACGCGCGGGACGCGGCGAGATCGCGCACCCGCAGTTCGGCATGCCCTGCGCGAACGACGGAAAAGGGAAGTTCGGGTTTCATTCCGACTCACCGTCCAAAAACGCCTTCACTCGCGACACATACGGCGCCTTATCGTAGGAATCGTAGAGCGCGCCGTACATGCGCACCGGATCGCCGAAGAAGAAGCGCTCGTACAAGACCTGGCGGGAGCCGAAACTCGAAAGTGCCGCGTCCCAGGCCAGGCGGAACAGTTTCAGGCGCTGATACGCGTCGATGTTGCGGCCCTGGAGGAAGCGCTCGAGGTCGCCTCGAATTTCGGAATGCCAGTCGGCTTCGGTCGGAATGGCCATGAGGCCGCTCGCGCCGAGCTGCTGGATGATCTCGACGAGGCGCGGATACGTCTTCGGGAACAGGTTGCGGGCGGCGTTCAGAGGTGCCCATGCGGGCGTCATGACGCCGTACTCGTCGAGCGACGCATCCGCTTCCGACGCGCGTAAAAACGCTTTCATGGTCTCGAGCGCGAGGATGATCTCGGCCACCTTTTCCTTCACGTGCTGAAACTGCCCGATGCCGATGGCATCCACCATGGACTCGGCGAGTCCGAGCAGGAACTCACACTTGGCGATGTTTTTGTGCATGACCTGGTAGGTCATGTGCACGACGGCGTGCGTGGCCTGATGCAGCTGGTTACAGCGCTCTGCATCCTCCAGGAGGAAGATGCGCTCCCAGGGCACGAGCACGTCATCGAACACGACGATCGCGTCCATTTCCTCGAAGCGAGAGCCAAGCGGATGGTCGAAGTGCGACCGCCCATAGTCGAAGCTTTCCCTGCAGATGTAGCGAAGGCCCGGCGTGGCACTCGGGATGGCAAACGCGAAGGAGTAGGGCGCATCCTCTTCCGTGTTGCGAAGTACCGTCGAAGGAAAGACGAGAATTTCGTCCGCGATGGGCCCCTGCGTGGCTAAGAGGCGCGCGCCGCGAATGACGACCCCCCGGCTGTTTTTCTCCACCACGCGCGCGGCGATATAGGGATCTTGCAGTTTCCCCACGTTGACCGCGCGATTGACCTGGGGCGAGATGAGCGTGTGGGTCAAGGTGAGGTCGCGATCGCGCGCGTACGCATAGTACGCCTGGATGTTTTCGGCGTAGGACGGGTGGTTGCCCGCAAAGTAAGCGCTTGCTTGTGCCATGGCGGTGATGGCGACGTTGAGATAGTCGGACGTCCTGCCCATCATCCCGAACGACGTCTGGGCCCAGCGCCTCATCATGTGCCCTCGGCGCACAAGGTCGTCGTGCGTCCGCGGGACGAGCCAGGACATGCCGTACCTCTGGCCGTCCTCTTCAAACGTCATCTCGTCGCGAAGCGCTGGATCACACTGCATGTCATACAGCCGGGCCATGCTCGCAATGACGTTGCGGAAGGCCGGGTGCTCCGAGATGTTTCCTTCCACGCGTTCGCCATGGATCCACACCTCGCGAGGTTCTGCGTTCAGCCGCTCGACGTATTCCGCTCCACTCTTGGCTCCCATGATGACGTCACCTCACTCGTGATGGATAATCCTCACGCGCCGGCATGATCCGCGAGGCCGAAGCGAGGAATCGGATGTTGCCCGAGCGCGACATGAATGGTTTTCCACTCCGTGTAGAATTCGAAGCTGTAGTGCCCGCCCTCGCGTCCAACGCCGCTCATCTTCATGCCGCCAAACGGCGTGCGAAGATCTCGCACGTTCTGCGAATTGATCCACGCCATCCCGGCGTCGATCCGGCGCGCCAGCCGGTGCGCGCGTTCAAGATCCCGTGTCCAAATGTATGCGGCAAGTCCGTACGAAACACCGTTGGCGAGTTGGAGGGCCTCCTCCTCCGTGGTAAACGGAATGGAAACGAGCACGGGGCCGAAGATTTCCTCCTGTGCAATGCGCATGTCGTTTTTCACATCGACGAACAGCGTGGGCCTGACGAAGTTTCCGCGCGCCAAGTCTTCGGGAACGTCGCCGCCGACGGCCATGACCGCGCCCTCGCGAAGCCCGATGTCGAGGTATCGCTCGACGCGCGTTTTGTGCTCGCTGTGAATCAGAGGTCCGACTTCCGTCGCGGGATCGAGCGGGTTTCCGAGGCGTATGCGGCGCACGCGCTCGGCCAAGCGCGCCTCAAACTCCTCGCGGATGGTCTCCTGGATGAGCAGTCGCGAACTCGCGGTGCAGCGCTCACCGTTCAGCGAATAGACGCCGAACACCACGGCGTCCAGCGCCCTGTCGAGATCGGCATCGTCGAAGACAATGACGGGGGACTTGCCGCCGAGCTCCATGGAAAAGCGCTTCAATCCGTCTGCGCCGTTTCGCATGATGGTGCGGCCCGTCACGGTCTCGCCCGTAAACGAGATGAGCGGCACCTTGGGATGCCTGACGAGGGCGTCGCCTGCCACCTCGCCGAACCCGTGCACGAGGTTGAAGACGCCGGGCGGAAGATCGACCTCCTGCATGATTTCCGCCAGTTTCGTGGCGGTGAGCGGAGACCACTCGGCGGGCTTGAGCACCGCCGTGTTGCCCGCTGCGAGGCAGGGTGCGATTTTCCAGGTCGCGAGCATCAGGGGCGTGTTCCACGGCGTGATGAGCCCCGCCACGCCGACGGGGACGCGGATGGCATAGTTCAGGAACGCATCGCCTACGGGAAACGTCTCGCCCGTGATGCGCGTGGCCATCTCCGCGAAGAACCGGAAATTCTCAGCTGCACGGGCAGCTTGGCCTCGCGCCTGGGCGATGGGCAGGCCGGTATCCGCGACCTCGATGCGGGCGAGCTCTTCGCCGTGCCGCTCGATGGCATCGGCAATTTGCACCAGATAGCGAGCGCGCTCTTTGGCGGTCATACGGCCCCATGGGCCCTCGTGAAACGCCCGGTACGCGGCCTCCACCGCCCGGTGAACGTCTTCCTCCGTTCCCTCCGCGACCTGGGTCAGAACCTCATTGGTCGTGGGATTGAGCGTGTCGAACCATCCGCCCTTGGCGCTTTCGACAAACGCCCCGTCAATGAAATGGAGCGCAGGACGAGGCATGCCTTCAAACGACATCGGCACAGGCTGTGCCTCCGCTTTGACCTGGTTCATGACGATGCTCCCTCCTCCACCACGGGATTTTGAAGCCGCCCAATCCCTTCAATTTCCACTTCGATCACGTCTCCGGGTCGGACGGGCGAGATGCCGGGCGGCGTGCCTGTCAAAATCACATCGCCGGGGTAAAGCGTGGTAAACGAGCTCAGAAATGCGATGATGTCATCGATGCGGAAGATCATGTCCTGGGTGTTGCCCTGCTGGCGAACGTCCCCGTTCACATAGGTGCGTATCGCCAGTTGATGAGGATTGGAAATGTCCGCGGCGTCCACCCACCACGGGCCGAGCGGGCCAAACGTATCCCACCCTTTCGCGCGGATGGGCGGCCGGTACATGTTGCCCACAAAGTCTCGCACGGTCACATCGTTCGCGATGGTGTATCCGAGCACGTGATGAAACGCATCTTCTCGGCGAATGCGGCGCCCTGCCCTCCCGATGATCACCGCGAGCTCAGCCTCGTAGTGCATGTACTCGACACCCGCCGGATAGCAAATGGGCGCCAGATGGCCGATGAGGGATGCGTTGGGCTTGATGAAGAGCACAGGTTCCTTCGGTTTTTCCAAATGGAGTTCCGCAGCGTGGTCCGCAAAATTGAGCGCAAGGCCATAGACAGTGCGCGGCGAGATGGGCGGCAGCCAAACAACCTCTTCCATGGGCACCCGTCTGCCCTGTTCGTCGTGAAGTTCTCCATCTCGCAACACGCCTTCATGCATCCGCCCCTGGTAGATGTACCTCGCGTGACGCACGGTAATCCTCCTTCCGCTCTGCCACATGGCGCGCATGCTGTTCATTCCAGCGCCGAAACGCTTCGAGCGTGGCCAGCCTGTGCTGGCGCGCAAACCGCTCGACCGCGTCTTCTCCGACATCCACGGCCATCAATTGAATCAGTTTGTCGTGTTCGGCAATGGAGTCACTCGCCCGGTGCGGGATGAGATTAAAGACCGAGACGCGCATGGCATCCATTCGCTCGCGCACGGCGTGAATCTCATCCACGAGAAACCGATTGGGACAGCGGCGCAATATGATTTCGTGAAATTGCTGGTTGAGCCGGCTGTAGAGCGTCAAGTCAAAGTCGGATCGCGCCCGCCGCATCGCCTCGTTGGTCTCGCGAAGAGCCTCAAAGTCCGCCTCGGTGAGTTGACGGTAGGCGACGGCCGTCGCATAGCCCTCCAAGACGGCGAGCGCCGACAGGATATCCTCGTACATCTTGGCATCGATGCGGGTCACCTTGGCACCGCTGAACCGCTCGACCTCCACCAGGCCTTCGGCCTCCAGGCGCCGAATCGCCTCGCGAATGGGTATCGCGCTCACCCCCATCTCTTTCGCGACGCGATCGATCACAATCCGGTAGCCGGGCCCGTACGTCCCGTCGAGGATGCGCTGCTTCAGTGTGTGATACGCCAGTTGTTGTTTGCTCGGTGTGTGTTTGGTCATGGCCCTATCGTATACGATTTTCTATTCGTTTCAAAGCAGACGATGCGGCCGGGTCTTCATGGCGAGATTTCCTCTAGCACCTTGCCTCGCGAAGCAATCCCGCCGAGCGCCACGAGCGCCGCGAGGAGAAGAAAGCCGGACATCGCGACAAAGCCTGCCGTGACGCCGAGCGTGGGAATGACGGGTGCGATAGCCCAAAGCCCGACGCCTGCGCCAATGTGACCCGCGCCGTCCACGAGTGCAAAGCCGCTGGTTCGAGCGCGAGATGGAAAGTTCTCGGCGGTCCACGCGTAAAACACAGGAACCCATAGATTTTGCCCGAAGAAGAGAAGCATGGAACCGAGATACGACAGCCATAGCTCGTGCCCCGCGAGTCCGACCACGAGACCGCCAGCGATGGTCAAAACGGCCGAGATGAGCAAATACACCTTTCGCTCCATCGCTTCCCCCGCGAGGTAGGCAACGACGCCTGCGAAAAACATCCCCAAGACACCAACCGCGACAATGAGACCTGCCTCGCTCGGTGCATAGCCCGTGCCCACGAGAAGCGTGGTCATGCCCGCGGAGAACCCGTACACCGTGACGTAGCTGAAGAGCCAAACACAGAACAGGAGCATCACGCGCCTTCGGTAGACGGGGCTGCGCAGAAGGTCACGGTAAGGTGTGCCGGTATCCGAGGCCTGCGTGAAGACCGACGCACTGTCGGACGATTCACCCGCTGAGATGCCGAGGCGAACTTCCATGGCCGTGACCACTTTGCGAGCCTCTTCGACACGCCCTTTGGCGACCAGCCAGCGAGGCGACTCGGGAAGTTCGAGGCGCAGGGCGAGGGCGATTAACGCGAGCACCGCGCCGATGACATACATCAGTCTCCATCCCCAGTGAAAGGAGGACGAAGCAAGAGCAAAGGGAAGCCCTTGAGGAAAAGGTGCGCGAGGGGTTGTGAGCAAAAGCCCGAGCCAGATGCCCACGAGCGCGCCTGCCCCCGAAAAGATGAACAGGCCGGAGGTGTACTTCGCCCTCGCCTGGCGAGGGGAAATCTCACTCATGTAGGTGTTGACCACGGCGAGGTCCGCGGCGACGCCCACACCCGTGATCCCTCGGGCCACGACAAACATCCAATCGCGCACAGCCAGAGCTGTCAGGAGCGAACCGACGCCTGTCACAAACATGGTGAGCATCAACATGCGGCGTCGCCCGACGCGATCCGCGAAGGGACTCAAGACGAGCGTGCCAACGACGTATCCCAGGAGATTGGCGAAAATGGGTAATCCAATGTACTGACTCGCGTTGGCAGGCGTTGCACCCGGAATGATCGCGGTAGCCGTTTGGACGAAGGACACGTTGACATCGAAGATGTCGTAGAACGTGAACAGATACCCGAGGCCGATGACGAGAAATAAGCGGCGCGGAAGCGGCCACGCGTGAAACCGCTCCATCCTTGAGAGCACGGTTTGCGCGGCGTTGGAAACAGGCACATCGGTGCCCATCGCGTCTCCCCCCAATACGAGCGCGATGATGACCTTCGATTCGAATTCCTATACGATTTTGCCCAAACAAGCGGAGCCCGGCAGATCTTTCGCGAGCGAGGTGTAGCCGCCACGCCAAAACACCAAAGGATTTCCGCGCTCCTGCCGGTAAATGTCCGTCACGCGCCCCACAACAATGGCATGATCTCCCGCTGGATACCTCGCGTAAACCTCGCATGCGAGTGCCGCCAAGCAGTCATCGAGCCGGACGGAATTTCCGAACGGCACAAAGGTTCCTCGCCAACCAACGGCTGCGCCCGCGAAGTGGCGCGAAACGTCCTCCTGATGATGACCAAGCACATTCACTGTAAACGCTTTCTCTTCGGTTAAAAGTGGCGCCATTCTGCTTCGCGTATCCACGCAGATGAGGATAAGTGGCGGATCCAACGACACGGAAGTGAACGAGTTGGCCGTCATCCCGTGCACCTGGTGCCCCACAGACGTGGTGACAACGGTAACCCCTGTTGTGAAAAGGCCACACGCGCGCCGAAATTCCGTCGCATCCACCCCTGTCATGAATGTCCCCCCTTTCGCGAGAATGCTCCCATCCATCCCAGTGACCTTCTCACCGGTACATGGATCATATATGATTTCATACACCAGATCAATACCAAGTTTGCCTCATCACAAAAGAAGACCGCCACGAGGGCGGACTGTATCCTGGATGGTCTCATCATAAGACTATGGCGCGACGATCCACATGTCACGCGAATATCCTATTTCACAACATGTCGAGGGAATCAATCACGTGAAAAACACGAACCTCTCTCGTGCGGCCACCGGCGACACGATTCGAGCCTCTTCGAGAGGAGAAACAGGTGTGATAGGAGCAGCGATGGCTGAAAGAAGATGGGCACCGTCGTGAGCATCCAACGTGGTGAATGGCATCGGCTCATCGATCCGTTGCCCGACAGTCATTTGCAAGCTCGACAGCTTCTGCAGGAAAACAGCAGCAACACGTCGAATATCGAGCATCACAGACCTCACTCCTTTGGCCGCGCGGCGACGCGGCCTTTTTTCTTCTCTCAGTGCGGGCTCTTCTCTTGTGCCTCGGATCATTCTCCCAGATGCAGATCTCATCCAAATCTTCATAGGCATCATAGCCAAGCGATTTCACGAATATCCGATGCAAGTGAGGCTGACGCCAAGCCACAGAGCGCCGTGGTCACTCACTGTCCTCGCCTCCCGATGCAGCCGCCTGAGCCTCTCGCAGCCGCTCCATCACCTGTTCAATCTCGTCGCGGGGCACGCCGAACAGCGTCGTCAGCCGGCCAATGGGTGTAAACTTCATAAACGCCTCCAACGTCGGGTTGCTCTCGATGTCCGCGCCGAGCGGGGATCCCGCCAGCCTCTCCTGCATCAACGCCCGCAGCACCGGCCCCGTGACGGGATCGGCCAACAAATCGCCGAGCAACGCGTTGGCGTGGACGGCGATGGGCCGCCGTGGCGCCGTGCTCTCCACCTCGACGCGTGCTTCAAGACGGAGGTCACGCGACGATGCGCCCACGCGGATGAGGTAGGGCCCACTTTCCACCACAAAGTCCTGCGCCTCTTCGTCGTAATGGCTGAACGCGCGCTTTCCCAGCTGAAACTCGACGGTCTGGACCTCGCCCGGGTGGAGCGCCACCTTGGCAAACGCGCGCAACTCGCGGCGCGGGCGAATGGTTCGAGGCGATCCCGGCTCCACATACAGCTGCACGACTTCCTTCCCGAAGCGCGGCCCTGTGTTCCGCACGTCCACTTGGACCACGAGCACCTCGTCGTCCCGCATCCGACCGGTGGAGGCGCGCAGGTTTTCGTACGTGAACGTGGTGTAGGACAGCCCGTGCCCAAACGGAAAGAGTACGTCCATCTCCTTCGTGTCGTAGTAGCGGTAGCCCACAAAAACGCCCTCGCGGTATTCGACGCGATCGCCTTCGCCCGGAAAGAAGGGGTGGGACGGGTTGTGCTCCAACCGGATGGGGAAGGTTTCCGCCAACTTGCCCGACGGATTCACCGCGCCGGAGAGCACGTCCGCGATAGCACCGCCGAACGCCTGCCCGGCGAGATACGCCTCGATCACGGCAGGCACCTTGGAAATCCAGGGCATCTCGACAGGCGCGCCGTTTGACAGCACCACAATGACGTTCGGTTGCCGCGCGGCAATCGCCTCAATCAGCTGCACGTGGGCGTCGGGCATGCGCATGTGCGGGCGATCGTAGCCCTCCGACTCCCACGACTCGGGCAATCCCGCAAAGACGATCGCGGCATCCGCCTCTGCCGCGATGCGTGCCGCTTCTTCGATGAGATCGGCCCGCGGTTCGTCGTCGTCCAAGGCGTAGCCTGGGGCATAGGTCACGCTCTCTTCGCCAAACGCGCGCTTGAGTTCGTGAAGCGGGATGTCCAAGCGGGTCGGCGTGACATGAGAGCTCCCCCCGCCCTGGTACCGGGGATGCTCCGCAAACGCCCCGATGACGGCCACGCGCGATCCCGGCGCGACAGGCAGGACAGAGCCGTCGTTCTTCAGCAAAACCATGGCTTCGCCCGCCACCTCGCGCGCCAGCCGATGATGCCCTTCCACGTCGATGGGTTCGTCGGCCCTTGGGCGATAGGCGCGGTCCACGAGTTCGAGGAGCCGGGTGACCGTCTCATCGAGTTGAGCTTCGTCCAGCCGGCCTTCGCGCACGGCGCGGACGATGTCAGCATCCTGTGCGTAAGGCCCCCCGGGCATTTCGAGGTCAAGTCCCGCGGCGAGAGCACGGACGCGATCGTTCACGGCGCCCCAGTCGGAGACGACGATGCCGTCGAAGCCCCACTGGCGCCGCAGCACCTCGGTCAGAAGCCACGGATGCTCGGAGCAGTAGGTGCCATTCAGGCGATTGTAGGCGCACATGACGGTCCACGGGCGACCACCTTGGACGGCGCCCTCAAAGCTGGCGAGGTAGATTTCGCGTAGCGCGCGCTCGTCGACACGGGCGTCGGTGGTCAGCCGGCGATACTCCTGGTTATTGGCGGCAAAGTGCTTGAGGGACGTGCCGACGCCGCGGGACTGAACGCCGCGGATATGCGCCGCAGCCATTTGTCCGGAAAGAAGCGGGTCCTCCGAAAAGTATTCGAAGTTACGGCCGCACAAGGGTGAGCGCTTGATATTGGCGCCGGGGCCGAGCAGCACGTGGACACCGAGGCTGCGGCACTCGTCGCCGAGCGCTTCGCCCACGCGCTCGACGAGCGCTGGATTCCAGGTGCTCGCCAGTGCAGCAGACGTCGGGAAGCACGTGGCGGGTTCCGAGTCGAAAACGCCCCCACCCTGGCGCTGGAGGCGAACGCCGTGGGGACCGTCCGTCAGGCAGAGCGCGGGAATGCCGAGCCGTTCAATCGGTTGAGTCTGCCAAAAGTTGAGGCCCGAGCAAAGCGACGCCTTTTCTTCAAGGGTGAGCTGGGAGACGAGATCGCGATAAGCCATGATGAGCTCCTTTCTTGTATCATCGATGATTTGGTGGTCTAAGAGATAACTCCAGACCTCGATAAAAGCTCTCGATCGAACAGGTAAGCTGTCGGATCAAACCGAGCGAGTTCCTGAAAGCGGATGGCACCGACCGACTCGTCTTCCGCCGTCGGAAAAGTCAGCTGGCCATCACGAACAAACGTGCATATTGTGCTGTGCATCGCGTCCGCCAATGGCCCAGACAGCGCTGTCCCTAGCACTCGGTCAACCTGAGGTGCATCCAGAAAATTGAAGAAATAGGGGAGGTCATGACAATGGTAGGCTCCCCTTGATCGGGATGACATGGCGGCAAAGTCATACACCCAGGTTCTTGACCCTACGCCCGCTTGCCTACGCAGCTCGACTAGGTACGTAACCCCTGTGCGAAAAATGTAGCTGGTCATTACCTGCCCCCAGGCTCTCTCCTCACCAATTCGTTCAATTTCATGTGCATATTGCTCCAATGCCTCCCGACTGACCCCCTCACTCTCTAGTTCATGTAAGATCTCATCGAATGATGGGGCGGGCTGTGAAGGAAACGAGAACTCATTGCGGGTGCTGCCGATCAATAGGGGGACGTGCGCAAAGCCCGAGATTGTCCTTTGCTCGTAGATTCCGTCAGGAATGACCTCGCCATCCACCACAGGGCGAAACGCCAATCCCGCCCCGCCAAAACGCCGCATGCGGAGTACCTGCATGACATCTTGAACAGATGACAGCGGAGGATTATCCGCCAGTGTGTTGTAACCCCGCTCGACGTCTAGAATGCTGTCATGAGTGATATTCATCCAAGCGTCCCGTTTCGGTTGAATATGAAAGTGATCGGCTAGCCTTCTTCCACACTCGACCGCTTGGTCATAGCCAAGTTGGTCAATGGCAGCAGACATGGGTATCGCTGCGCGGAATAAGCCCCTGGCCAAAGGGCTGCAACAGAGGGACAGCACCGAACCTCCTCCTGCGGACTGCCCTGCGATGGTTACCCTAGCGGGATCTCCGCCAAAATTTTGGATATTATCATGCACCCAGCGTAAAGCCGCAATTTGGTCTAAGAGTCCGCGGTTCAAAGGTGCTCCTTCCATCCACCCGAACCCGTCAAACCCGAGCCGGTAAGAAATTGTTACAACCACGATGCCACGCTCGTTAAAGGACCTTCCGTTATACCATGGCGACGCGGGCGAACCCGCAAAGTAGCCGCCACCGTGGATCCATACCAGAACAGGAAGCCGAGCGCCCCGGTCTCCTGGAGCCGGAGTGTAGACATTGAGGTTAAGGATGTCTTCTCCCGGTATGGATGGCTCAGGGATGGTTGTAACCTCAGCAAACGGTCTACGTTGTGGAGTAGGTCCAAATTCCTTCGCGCTTCTCACGCCGACCCACGGCTCTGGAGGCTCTGGAGCTGCGAATCGCAGTCGTCCAACCGGAGCGGCGGCGAACGGAATGCCCAAGTATGCAGCTGAACTACCTGATTGCCAAAAACCTTGGACCCGCCCATACGCCGTTCTGACAGCAGGTGCGTCAAGCGTTTCCTTAAAAGAGTCACGTTGCTGTTGTACCATAAGTGACCCATCCCCCATCGTGATAACTACCGCACCGATTTAATGGGAAACACAAATAGTGAAGATATCACCGTCGCAACGGCGGAATAACAGAAAATTGACGCGTAGTTACCGTGAAAGGCGCCCAAAAGCGCAGCCACGATAACGGGTGTCAACGCCTGGGGAACGTTTGCTGCGATATTCAAAATACCTAGATCCTTTGCTGCGTCCTCGCGCGCCGGCAGGACGTCGACCATGAGTGCCATGTCGACCGCCATGTAAGCCCCGTAGCCGAGCCCAATGATGACACTGGAAATGAGCATACCCGCGGAAGTTGCCAAAAACACGGGAACCAGGGCTCCGAGTCCGATAAAGAGGGTTGAGGTGAAGACAAACACCTTTCTTCGATGCATTCTGTCCGATAAACGACCGAACACAAGCGTTGAAAGTCCAACAGCGACCATCTGGACAAGGTTGAGCATTCCCAAAAAGCCGCCGGCCTGGGCAATGGATAAATGGATATAATCAGTCAAGATATACAATTGATAGGCTGCAATGGCCTGATAGGCGAATATCATGAAGAAGCGTCCGCCGAATGCCCAGGCAAAATCAGGATGTTTTCGTGGATCAATGAGAAAGCTTGCGAAAAACTCCTTCCAGCGTATTGAAGGGAGACGCAATTCTTTGGAGGAGCGATCTGGATTGAGCAGGATGAAGGTCAAACAAACGAACAACACAATACATGCGAACAGGTCGTAGCCGAGCCCTAACCGGTTTAGCAACCTGCCCGCGAGGATTACACCCAACGTGCCACCGACAGAAGAGCCAATGCCGATAAACGCTGACGCCGTTGCACGGAAACGGCTTTCGACGCGATCGGAGACAATAGAGGATAGAGGGCCTTGAAATGCGTTTAATAAGACTTGTGCCGCCACCCAGAACAGGGTGATGAAAAAGAGAGTTTTCGCATACTGAAGGGCAACGGTGCAGAGCGCACCTCCGCAGGCTCCCAGCAACATCCAAGGGGCACGCCTGCCTAAACGTGTCCGGGTGCGGTCGGAAAGCGCACCCACAATTGGCTGCACAAAAATCGTGGCTACAGACGAAATGCTGGTCACCACAGCCAGGTCATCTACCTTGTGAACTGGATCGAGAAGCGCAACTTGTTCTGGGAGCAGAACTACGATGAGCCCTGCGTAGGTCATGAAGAGTCCTAAGTAGGAGGTTCCTAACGATCCAAACAACAAGGTCCGACGCTTTGGATTGGTGACAAAGGCGCCATCCGATACGGTATTCAGCCCGACACTCACTTTCCTTCATCTCCTCTCTTACGTTGCGGGAATGCGTCCGCAACCGCTTTCAACCCTTGTCGTCAATCTAGCGCGCCAGGCGCGCGCCATCTAGAATGAATATCAGATTTTCGGTACGAACCTCGTTCAACTTGAGAGGATGACAGCGATGGACCCGCACAGTGCGCTGGCGGCCTTGGAAGCGTTTGCGAAGGCACTTGACCTTCCTTGGATCGTGTGGGACGGCGATCGCGTCGTGGCAGGCCAATCGGGAAAACTCCCTACAGCGGCGTGGCTGGCGTCGTGTCGCCAGCTGGCGGAGGGCCTTGCCGCACAAGGCGACGCATGCGAGTCGGCTGCGATTGTGGAATTTCGCTATTTTGAACGCTTCGCCGTGTGTCCGTATGGGCAGCTTTGGGTGGCGATCGGCCCAGGCGTTGATCACGCCCTCGACCCCGCAGAAATCGATCGCGCCACCGGCGACGGCGTGCACGAGCCGCTCGGGAAGCCTGAATTTCGCGAGCTCGCCTCGCGGCTTCCCACCATGTCGCACGAACGATGGGTCGCCGTGGCGAAGACGCTGGACGCCCTGCTTGGCACCGGTGCGCCGGCGGATCGACACCCGCCCATCCTGTGGATCACGCGTGTGCCCTCGTCTTCCGACCGGTCGCTCACGGCCGCCGAAAGCGCTGTACCGGACGAAACCTGGTTTGAGCATCACCACTTTGTCTACACCAGCCGCCACGATGTGACGCGCGAGCGGGAGATGCTGCGCTGTGTCCGCACGGGCGATGTGGAAGGCATGCGGGCGCTACAGGCCGCGATTCGACGCGATCGGTCTGGGGTCGGCGTCCTTTCGAAGCGAAGCGAGATTCGCAACCGAAAGAACATCGGCATCTGCGCCATTACGCTTGCCACGCGGGCCGCGGTGGAGGCCGGCGTCGATGTCGAGACGGCGTACGGCATGAGCGACGCGTGGATTCAGACCTTGGAAGATGCGTCGACCCTCGTCGAGGTGGAGACGTGTGTGGATCGGGCTCTCGTCGCATTTGCGCGCGCGGCGCACAAGGCGCAAAGCTCGTCGCGATCGCGCCACGTCCGCGAAGCCGAAGCCTATCTGCGTCAGCACGTGACGAAGCGGGTGCGGATGGCGGATGTCGCGCGGCATGTCGGGGTGCATCCTCACCACCTGGCTGCGCGCTTCAAAGCGGAGACCGGCCAGACGCTCACGGAGGCCTTGTGGTCGATGCGAATTGAGGCGGCGAAGGAGATGCTGCGGGACTCCAGGATGAGCGTGGGCGAGATCGCCGCTTTGCTGCAGTTCACCGATCAGAGCCACTTTGCGCGGCGATTCCGGCAGGCGACGGGCTTGTCGCCGCGCGCCTTTCGCACGCGGTGCATAGCGGAGGCTGACGCCAGTCAGGTTATAAGGTGACACCGATGGAGGGGGAGAATGACGCATGCCCACAACCACCATGTCTCCGAACGCTCCGACGGCTGGCCAAACGCCCACGTATCCCACGTCGTTTCCGCCGCAGCATCAGAACAAGCAGCCCGGCGTGGAGTCGCAGATGAACCCGCGCCCGTTCTTCGACCACCCGGACTACCGCGGCGCGGGCAAGCTCAAGGACAAGGTGGCGCTCATCACCGGCGGCGACAGCGGCATCGGCCGCGCTGTCGCGGTGGCGTTTGCCAAGGAGGGGGCAGACGTCGTCATCGCGTACCGGGATGAAACGGCAGACGCCGAAGAAACGGTGCAACACGTGGAGCGGCACGGCCGGCGCGCCCGACACATCGCCTTCGACGTGTCCAACCCAGCGGAGTGCCGTCGCGTCGTGGACCAGACCATCCAGGCGTTCGGCAAGGTGGACATTCTGGTCAACAACGCGGCCCGCCAGCATCCCCAGGCGAGCATCCTGGATATCACGCCGGAGCAGCTCCACGCGACGTTCGCGACCAACGTGTTCGGCTACTTTTACATGATTCAGGCGGCGTTGCCGCACATGAAGCCGGGCGCCTGTATCCTCAATACGGCCTCGATCACGGCTTACCGCGGCCACGAGACGCTGATCGACTACGCTGCGACGAAGGGCGCGATTGTGTCGTTGACGCGATCGCTCGCGCTTTCGCTGGCCAAACAGGGCATTCGCGTGAACGCGGTGGCGCCGGGGCCGATTTGGACGCCGCTCATCCCGGCGAGCTTTGGCGCGGACGAGGTGGCCAAGTTTGGCACGGACACGCCGATGGGCCGCGCCGGTCAGCCGGCGGAGTTGGCGCCGGCGTACGTATTTCTGGCGTCAGCCGACTCGTCGTACATGACGGGGCAGGTGCTGCACGTGAATGGCGGCGAGATCGTCAACGGGTGAGGTGCCCGTGCACGCGGCGCCTCGGCTGGGACTGGTGTTGACGCGCTGGGTCAAGGCGCATGGGGCGCTCACGATCTCGCCCGCACGGACTCGCTCCATGATCACGCGAAGAGGCGAAGAGGCGCCCCGGTGTTGGGGCGCCTCGGCGCGGACATTCGTCAGTTTTGTGGGACCAAGCTGACCGTGCCGTTTGCCGGGATGAAGCCTGTCAAGAGCGTCCCGGCGGCGTAGCCGTTCGACACGGTGGGATCCTGAGCCGCAATCTGAATGGTGTACACGCCGCCCGAGGGCTGCGCTGAGTTGGCAACCACCCAGTCTCCGCTGTGCAGATTGAGCAATACCGAAGACAGGTTGCCCACCTGGTAGACGGGAATGGTGGTGGCCGTTCCGGCCGGGTTCTGCACAATGACGCGATACACGTTGGTCAACTTGATATACTGCGAGTCGACCCAGCCATAGCCCACCACGTGGTACCAAGGCACGACGTACGGGCCCGCCATGCCCTCGGCGACCTGGTCAATTTTCACGGTGGTCCCAGCCGGGATGAGATTGGCGTTCGACTGAGAAGGCTGGATGTACTGGACCCACATGCTGAACGTCCAAATGCCGTTCGGGTTCGACATGTGCATGACCTGCGACTGGAACTTCTCGACCGCGGCCTGCGTCAGCGGGCCAAACTGCCCGTCCACGGTCAGCCCCGCGTTGATGGTCCGGTTCAGGAACTGCTGAACCTCCACCACGGGTTGACCGAAGCTGCCGACACTTAGCTGGCCAAAGAACTGCTGATTCTCACCCTGCGCGATGGTCGGGTAGTACGGAACGCCGCCATTCGGGTAATACGGATCCTGCTGCGTTACCCCTTGCGCGCCGTTCATGTAGTACACCGGTTCCGCTGTCGATCTCGGAGCGGGCGGATTGTTGGACGGCGTGTACTGCACGTACGCATTCACGTTCGATCCGACGGAGCTCGCAAACTGCGTCATGATGGCCGCAATGCCGCTTGCCCAGGTCTTGGCTGTGGCGTAGTTCACGTTCATTCCGCTGAGCGTCGGCGTCACGTACAAGCTCGCGCCCGGCGTGAGGTAGTTCATGCGCACGGTCCACGCCTCGAATCGGATGGCGTAGTCGTCGCTCGGGAATACGCCCGCATCCTGTCCGGGGTTCGAATCGTAAGCGCCGTAGCCAAACAGATTGTTCTTCTGAAGGGCAATTTGGCTTTGCCCCCACGCACTCTCGAGGATGGCGTGCGAGACAAGGTAGTTGGCGTCGACGCTGTACAGGTTCTGGGCGTCCATGAACGAATTGCCCAGCCCATTGAGCGGCGAGCTGTTCTGCAGCAGAAACTGGTTGATGCTCTGCGCATTGATGTTGGACGGCGCCGGATAGCGCAGGTCGACATTCGTGAACGACCCGCTGCTCGTGCCCGTGGAATTGCCGGTCGCATTCCCGGTGGTGTTGCCGGTGGCATTGCCCGTCGCGTTCGACGTGCTGTTGCCCAAGCTGTTGCCCGTCGAGTTCCCCAAACTGTTGCCCGTCGAGTTGCCGGTGACGTTGGACGAGCCCGTGGTGACGTTCGTCACGGTATTGCCGCCTGGCACGGCGCCCGTGGCGTTGCCCGTCGAGTTCCCGGTGCCGTTGCCCGTGCTGTTCGCGGGATCTGACCCGGTGGTGTTGTTCGACGGATCGCCCGTCTCGATCACGACGGGAGCTGGCTTCATGTCCCACTCGGTTCCCTGCCACGTCGAACCGATGCCCAGCCGCTGCAACGCGTTCATGACGTACCAAACAGGCATGAAGGTCGTGAGCTTTCCGGATGCCGGATCAGGGTACACCACCGCGGGCACATTGGCGACCACGGTCTGGCCGATGGCGATGGCCGCACTGCCCGGCCCGTACGAGATCTTTCCGTAATTCACGGTCTGACCTCCGGGCGGCGTGAGCGTCCAAACCCCTCCCTGCCACGTGCTCGCAATGCCCGCCTTGCTAAGCGCCTGCATGACGTACCAAATGGGCATGTACGCTGTCCCCTGGTACGTGAAGCCGATGGGCTTCGAAATCAACCTGCCGTTCCATACGATGCGCTTCCATTCGACTTGCTGAACCAGCGAGCTGCGACTGGAGAGTACGGTCATCACCTGGCGATAATCGGCCACCGCCTTCGCCAAAGCCCCCCAGGTCAGGGGACCCACAATGCCGTCCGTCTGCAGGCCCATCGCCTGCTGAAAAGCCTTCACTTCGGCCTGCGTGGTGGCGTCGAACAGCCCGCTGGCTTGTCCCACGTCATAGCCCAGGGCATTCAGGGCGTTCTGCAAAATTTCCACGTACACGCCCGTGGATCCGTAGCTCAGCATGGGATACGATTGAACACCCGCGAGGGTCAGGGCAGCGACCGGCACGTTCAGCGACGGCGCCGAAGCGCTCTGCGAGCTCGAGGTCTCAGCCAGCGCGGGCGCCGGCGTTGTCAACAGCACTGTTGCAGGCAGTGCCGCGACCGCGAGCAGGCGATGCGTCTTCACAAACATGACCTCCATTCTCATGACTGCGGTTGCGTAGAAGTGACGGACGACGGAAGGACCGGAGGTAAGTTCGGTGTGACGATATTCAAGCGCTCGACCGAAGGCCCGCTGGGTCCAGGCGACACCTGGAGCGCGCCCATGGCCACCGTTCCGCCCAGCGATGGCATCATCTGATTCCACGTGATGGTGATGCCCTGCGCGGGAACCTTGACACTGAGACGGCCCTTGGCCGGGATGGAGACGTCGCGCGTGTCCAGCACGGGCACGACCGTCCACGGACCGCCGGGTGTCGTCTGGTAAGCCACACCGCCGAGCGCAGAAAAGGTGGCAAACCCATATCCCTCAGGCACAGAGGGAACGGTGACGACATACCCTTGGCCGACTCTTGTGACCACAAGCTGATTGAAGAATTGGTAGGCTGACGAGATGGCGGCCTGCGCGTCAGCGGTCGAGGTGAACAGCGACTGCCCGCCTCCCGACTGGAGGGTAGCCTCCACTTCGTCAGCCGGCGGATACCAGAGCCGCCACGTGTTGGCGCCCGTTTCGACATCTCCTTGCAGACATTCGTGCAAATTCGACGCCAAGGTGTCCAATTCCTGCGCGGTCATGTACGACGCTGGATCCCAGTTTTCTGGAACAAGGCCAAGGGCGCTCGCCCACGCCGTCGGCGATCCGCCTGGCTGGTACGCCGCGTCCTGCTGTGAAATGCCGAGCGCATTCCACAGAATGGATGCCGTTTGCGCCCACGTGATGGGTTGAAACGCGCCGGATGACGACGCGGATAAGGGCGAATACCAGCCCAGACGAATGGCCGCCTCCACCGCGCCCCACGCCGGCGAGGCTGTCGGCAAGTCGGCGTAGGGACTCGGCCCGGCTGGCGCGGTCGACACGCCGAGATCGGACGCAACAGCGGCAAGCACGTTCCACACAGCCACCTGCTGGTTGGGAAGCGCCTGGGGCACAGCCGACGCGTCGAGGTTCACCTGATTGCCGGTCGCGCTGGCCTGAATGCCCAACCGACCGAGGATCTCCTCCGCGTTCGTGAGCGGCAGAAACACCTCAGGGGTGGCCGCCCCCGGTGGCGTGGCGATGACCGTCGGCACCTGTTCCACGACTTGCCCGTCGAGCACCACGAGCGCCCCGCCTTTGCCCGCTGGCCCAGGCGCCTCGTCCATCGGCACCGATGGCGGGGCCGAAACGCTGAATTGGCCCTTCGCCCACGTCGCGGTGAAGCCGAGCTGATGGAGCACCTGCATGAGGTCCCACAGCGGAATGTACGTTTCGTTTCCCTGAATCAGCGCGGGGACGGACAGGGAACTCGACGTCCCCACGGACACGCGAACCGTCGAAAAGCTGCCATGTCCCTGGGCCAATCCGGCCTGCACCGAGGCCGGGACGACCAGACTGCTCGCGCACAAGGGCGCCAGAAGCCACGCTCTACGAACCGCCATGAAGGGCCACCCCCGCGATAAAGCTCGCCGTTGTGTCGTACGCGACGCGCGCCAATCCCGTCGATCGCGCCGAGGTCAACAGCAGTTTGGAACCGTCGTAGTAGGCGTGCGACGCCTGATTGGAGCCAAAGCCGTACGCCGACAACTGCGCGAGCGAGCTGTCGTAGAGCGCCTGGTCCTGGTAACTAATTCCTGTCAACTCGACCTCCACGCCCATGCCATACTGCGCGGCGGTCTGCGCGGCGTTCACCATGCGCGCGAGATACGCCTGCGATCCCTGCTCCACAAAGTTGGGCTGAATCCACGCGGCGGAAAAGCCGAGCGCCTTCCAGTCCGCGATGCCCGCCGCTCCGTAGAACGGGATCCAAAACAAGGGCAGATGGTGAGACGCGGCCAGCTGGGAAGCGAACTGCACGTACGCGGCTTCGCCCGGCATGGTCTCGCGAAACTGCTCTTCATTCCAATAGAGGCCGACCAGCTGGAGATTCGTGAAGTGAGCGCGGTTCCAGTCGCTAAGAAGTTGCTGTACATACCAGCTCTCGGCCGTCTCGCGGGCTTGAAGCGCGTCGGGATCGGTCGGAGACCCGGCGAATTGCACGGGCGATCCGGCGACGGTGCCGAACGCGGCCTGGCCGTAGGCAAAGTAAGGCAGCGACAGCACCACGCGCTCTTTGAAGCCAGGGCGGTGCAACACCTGGTTGACGTAGCCCACCGCTTCGTTCAAGGCGGAAAGCTGCTTACCGGGGGAAAACAAATCCTGCAGGTACGCGGATAGCCCGGCCTGCGTGGTCGGCACGGAGCCGTAGGGCAGAAACAAGATCGTGTCGAATAAAGGCGCCGTGATCTGACCTCTGTCGTTCACATAGCCGAGCATGGGCACGAAGTCCTGTTCGCTCCACGTGCCAAGAGAGCCGTTCGCGCCCGTCTCGACCAGCAGCATATTGCGGATGCCATAGGCGTTTGGCGCCGTCGGCGAGAGCGGGCCGAGCGGCTTGTCCAAATTGGCGGCCACCGGTGTGAGCGTGCTCGCTGCCGCGCCCGTGCGGGTCGTGTACCCCTTGACGTCAAAACCGTCCAAAAACACCCACACATCGACAGGGACGACGATGCGCACGGCTGACGCCTCCACCCCACGCGGCGACGACCACGAAAAGGTCTGCGCCATCACGTTTCGAGTGCTCTGCGGATACGCGGACGCCTCGCTGCCGGCTGTGTACCACCGGCCTTGCATCTCGAACTGGAATTCGACGTCGCGCGGGAAGTAGATGCCAAGGGGAAAATCCTGCAGTGCGCGGACCGAGACGGAAACCACATCGGCGGGTTTGGGCAGCGTCAGGGTGATGACGCGCTTGCCCTGATGGCTGAACCCTCGCCACGTGTCGAACGAAGTGATGTCGCCGGGATACTTGGCCTCCTCCGCCGCAAACACGGGGTCGGGCACGCCGTCGATGGACACCGTCACCTGACCCTCCTGGGTTAGATCCTGCGGAACGCCGCTCGGCGCAGTCTGCGCGTGCAGATTTCCCGCAAACGCGGCCACGGCGCCAACCACCGCGCATGCGCTCAGCGCGACGGCTCCGCGGAAGCGAAACGCCAATGCCAACACACCCTTCTTCTCTGGTGATCAGACCTCATCGACAACCAGCGACATGGATACGGTTCGATCGTCAAGCCGATTTTTTAAGGGCATATCGGAAACATTTCTCAACTTCTGATCGCAGAGCGGCCGGTTGCCCCGGCGCCCTTTCATCGCGATGGTTGGCGCATGTCTTCGCGGCAACGCGCACGGACAAAAAATTGTGACGGATTGACGACATCCGCATTCTGCGGGTATACTGAGCCCAAGACATTGTCGATCACGACGGTGGACGCGAAGATCTCAGGCCGTCATCTGGGCACATAAGGCCTGAGGGAGCGAGTTGTGCAACCGGCCACCCGCGTACAACGCGTGGGTGGCTTTTTTCACTTGTAGAACAAGATGCCGTCTGGTGCGGCCCGTATGGGGGTACAGGGGAAAAGAAAACATGGTTGCGCCATCAGATGGCAAACGCGGCTGGGTTGCCTTGCACCCAGCCGCGTTTTTGTTGTCCGCCTCGGCAGTCCGCAACTTGACAGCCGCGATCGCCAGTCATACAATTGCATACGAACGTATACAAAAATACACGAAAGGTTGGGATGGTATGCGTAACGCTCACCCTCATCATCCCCGGGGCTGGGATGGCCATGGCGGTCACCACCGAGGCCACCGAGATCACCCTGCGCTCGGCCGGCCGCCAGGTCCTCAGACGTTCCGGCGCGCACGCGCACTGCAGTTTCTCGAATTTCTCAATGTTCGCCGCGCGACGCTCATGCGCCAGTTGGAGCAGCCCGAGTTTCAAGATCTGCGGCCCACGATCCTCGGCGAGCTGAAAGCCGTGGAGACTGTTCGGGACGAATTCGTGGCGCTGTTTGACCTTTGGCCGGATGAGCGCGGCCCGAGTTCTCCGGCCGACGAGCGTTGGGGCGAGCAAGCGGACGAGCGCAGAAAGGGTCCAGACGGCACCTCGCGCGAGGCGGCCCTCGGCGAAGAACCGCCCAACGAGACGCGCGGACCCGAGGACCCTGGTGCCGGCGGCAAGGATGGGGACTAAGACGTCACCGCTTCCGTTGAAACGAGTTGGGAATGCCCAGTGCCTCCCGGTATTTCGCAATCGCGCGGCGCGACAAGGTGCAGCCCTCTTCGGCCAGAAGATTCGCAATCGCCTGGTCAGACAGAGGGTTCGCCTTGTCCTCCGCCCGCACGAGCTCGGCGAGGCGCGCCTTCGCGGCCTCCTGCGACCACCCCGGCGCCACCTCGACGGAGAACAACCGCTCCATGCGCACGAGCCCTTGCGGCGACGCAAGAATCTTGTCCTTCACTGCCCGACTCACGGTCGACTCATGCACCCCGATCTCGTCGGCGATATCGGCCAGGCGAAGCGGCCGGATGCCGACGGGCCCCCGCTCCAGGTACGCCGTTTGACGTCGCACGAGCGCCTGCGCCACCATCTGCAGCGTCATGCGCCTGCGCTCGATGGCCCGCATCCACCAGGATGCGCGCTTGAGCCGCGCCGAGACGAACCGCCGCGCCTCCTCGTCTGCGCTCTGCACGAGATGCCGGTACTCGGCGCGGAGCTCGAGGCGCGGGGCCGCCCAATCGGTCACTTCGACGCTCCACTCGCCCTCGACCTGGCGCACGATCACATCGGGTACGAGCGGCGCGACGGGTTCGGCCGCCACCGCCGCCGCGGGCGCTGGGTGGAGGCGCCGAATGCGGCGAACGGCCTCCTCCACCTCGGCGCGCGACGTCGACAGGGCAGCGGCGATCTCGTCCAGGCGTCCCTCCGCGAGATCCACCAGGTGATGGCGGATCACGGCCTCCATCACCGAGCGAATGGGCGCGCGCTCGTTTCGCAGCTGAAGCAGGAGGCAGGACTCGAGATCCTCTGCACCCACGCCGGGCGGATCGCACGACTGCAGGGCGTCAAGCGCCGCGCGCGCCACGTCGGGCGTCACGCCGAGCCTTGCGGTGACGGCGTCGAGGGGCTCGGCGAGGTAGCCGCGCTCGTCGAGATCGTCGGCGAGGTAAAGCGCCACGCGGAGCACGGGCTCGGGCAGGCGCATGAGGCGCAGCTCCTGCTTCAGCGCCTCGGCCAGCGTGAGGGGGCTCGAGACGCGCGCCAGCGGATCGACATCGTCCGCGCGCGGGGCGGAGATGGGGCGCGGACGATCGTACCGGAACAGAGGCTCCTCCTCGGCGAACCGCTCGAGTTCCTCGGCGAGATCGGCCGACGAGATCGCCAAGACGTGCAGCGAGAGCCTCATTTCGGCCGTGAGCCGCAGCTCCTGGCGCATGGCGAGCTCGAGTCCTAAGGATTGCATTACGACTTCCCCATCCTTGGCTTGTAGATGAGGTAATAGCTCAAGAGCACGATCGCGATGATAGGCACGCCGGCGTAGATGGCGACGCGCTGACCGGGGATGAACAAGAGGCTCACCGCGATGGCGAGGTTCAGCACCACGCCGAGAATGGGCACGACGGGATACCCGGGCGTGCGGTACGCGAGCTGGGACACGTCACCGCCGTCGCGGACGTACTTGCGGCGAAAGCCGATCTGAGATGCGCAGATGATGGCCCACGAGAGCACGGCGATGAGCCCGATGCCCGAGACAATCCACAGATACAGCGTGTTGGGTGAGACGTCGTACAGCCACAGCGAGAGCGTGCCGACCACGAGCGTCACGATGACAGACCAGACCGGCACCTTTTGTTTCGAGAGGTGCGTCAAAAAGCGCGGCGCCATGCCGTCGAGCGCCATGGACCAGAGGAGTCGCGACGACGCGTAGGTCCACGACGATCCGGCCGACAACGCCGAGGTGATCACGATGAGGTCCATGATGAGGTGCGCGGACGGGATGCCTGCCACCTGGAAGATGGTCGCGAAGGGGCTGTCGTTCACGCCCGCCTTCTGCCACGGAATGATGCCGACCAAGACGATCATCGAGATGACGTAGAACAGAAGAATGCGCACGCTCGTCGTCCGCACCGCGCGCGGCACGGACGTCGCCGGGTCCTTCGACTCGCCCGCGGCAATGCCGATGAGCTCCGTGCCGCTGTAGGCGAAGCTCACGGGGACGAGCGCGAGGAACACCGCGCCGAGCCCGTGCGGGAACAGCCCGCCCTGGCCCGTGTAGTTGCGCAGGCCGATGGCCGGGTGTCCCGTCAGCCCAAAGAGCGCCAGCACACCTGCGACACAGGCGGCGATGATGCCGATGACCTTGATGCTCGCAAACCAGAACTCGCTTTCCCCGTAGACGCCGACGCGCGTGAGGTTGAGCGCCAAATAAATGGCGGCGAAAATCGCGTACCACGCCACGTCCGGCACGTGCGGCAAGTACTGATGGATGATGATGTCCGCGGCGATCCACTCGCCGCCAATGGTGAAGGCGCCGTTCAGCCAGTACAACCACGCGCTCAGATAGCCGATGGACGGGCTGATAAATTCCTGCGCGTAGGTCTTAAACGATCCCGCCACCGGCATCGCCGTCGCCAACTCGCCCAAGCACATCATGACGATGGCGACGATCACGCCGCCGAGCACGTACGCCAGCACGGCGCCGCCCGGGCCCGCCTGGTTGACGGTGTAGCCGGAGCTCAGAAACAGCCCCGTTCCAATCACTCCGCCGATGGAGATCATGAACATGTGGCGCGCCTGCATGCCCCGGCGCAACTTGGATTCTTTCTCGAGAATGTCGTCCAACTGCTTCATGCGCGACGTCGTCTCTCCTCATCTAGCTCGCGACAACGCTTACACGTGCGGCCGCGGCGTGACTCGCATTTGACTCCCGTAGTGTAGCAAATCCCGTGCCAACTGTGCGACGCCCCCGCAGGTGGAATCGCCCGACCCTTTCACACTTTCCTCGAGCATGTGCGGAAGCCCCGTCAGCGCCCGGCGTGCGTTGGGCAGGCACCCGCTGCGGCGTGATGCCGCCTGCCGCGGCGTGCAAAGAAATTTGGCACCGCCCATTCGCTTTGCACCGGAAACAAGCGCTTGTCTCCTGCAAGCCGTTGCAACCTCTTGCATGCGCATGCGTCAACGGCGGTACAGCGCTGGATCCACGTCGACCTCGTGCAGCCAGTACTGCAGATTCTGCCGGGACATGCCGAGCCGCCTCGCTGCCTCCGAGACGTTGCCCCGCGTCTCGGCGAGCACCTCCCGCAAAAGCGACCGAGCGTAATCGCGCATCCGCTGCCGAAAGGTGGCCCCAGGCATCGGCGACGCCAACGCCTCGCGGCTTTCCGGCCCGGTCCCCGCCAGCCGGTCCGTCAACGTGACCGGTGCCACCGTGGCGCCACCTGGCGTGCCGCTGCGCGCCGTAAGCTCGCGCTCCCCACCCTCGCGCCCACCTTCGATGCCCTCGCCGGCCGAAGCGTCTTCCGCGGCAGCCCGGCCCGCCTCGAGCGCCCGTTCCAGCCGCCGGCGCACGTAGCCCGGCAGATGTTGAAAGCCAATCCACGCCTCGTCCTCCATCAGGTTCATGGCACCCTCAATCACGTGCTCGAGCTCCCTGACGTTTCCTGGCCAGTCGTACGCGAGAAAGGCGTCCATCAGCCTCGGTTCGCAGCCCTGGACGCGCAGGGAAAACAGGGTGTTCAACCGCCGAATGAAATGCTCCACAAGCGGCGGAATGTCGGCGCGGCGGAATCGCAGAGGCGGCACGGTCAGCGTCACCACGCTCAAGCGATAGAACAAGTCGGCCCTGAGCCGCCCCTCGCGGATGGCGCGCGCCGGATCCTCGTTCATCGTCGCCAGGATGCGGACGTCCACGGGCCGGTCTTTCACGTCCCCCACCCGCCGCACGACGCGCTCCTGCAACACCCGCAAGAGCTTCGCCTGAAGCGGCACCGGCATCGCGTTCAACTCGTCCAACAAAAGTGTGCCGCCGTTCGCCTGCTCGATCAGCCCGGGCCGGTCGACGGCGCCTGTGAACGCCCCGCGCGAGGTGCCAAACAGGATGCCTTCCACGAGCGTGTCCGGAAGGGCGGCGACGTTCTGCGACACAAAGGGACCGTCTCGCCGCGGGCTCGCCGCATGAATGCCCTGGGCCAACAGCTCCTTGCCCGTCCCCGTCTCCCCGGCGATGAGGACGGACGAGTCGGTCCGAGCCGCGCGCCGCGCCTGCTCCAGGACCTCCCGCATCGCCGCGCTTTCCGCGATGATGGACGCAAACGAGTAGCGCACGCCCGCCTGGCCAAACGCCGTGTTCCTCAGCTGCTCGACGCTCGTGACGTCGCGGGCGATCTCGACGGCCCCCACGATGCGCCCTCCGGCATAGACGGGAAACGTCCGATTCACCGTCGTGATGGCCTGGCCGCGCCGATTGAAGTACGTCTGGCGCACGTCGTCCCTCCGCACGCCCCTGTGCACCGCGTCCAGGAGCGTGCTCCCCGCCGCGTCCGGAAACGTGAACACGTCGTCAATGCGGCGGCCCATCACGTCCTGCCGCGACATCGCCTCCATGTCCGCCATCTTGCGGTTGTAATACACCGTGACGCCGTTCGCGTCCACCGCGTGCACGCCTTCGTCGAGCGCATCGAGCGCGGCTTCCAGCAGCATTCGCCGCACTTCCCCATCCTCTACCCGCATTCTCCGCCTCCTCTTCGCATGTTCCAGGCTCGCTTGCATCAATATACAAAAAGCCTGCGCGCGACCCGCGCCGTCCGCATGCAAACCTAGTTTGCAGCGCGTTCGCGTGAAGCGCAAGAGCCTCTTGTCACAGCCGATCCCGCCAAACGGCCGAGAAAGCGCACTTTTTGCCTTCCCTCTGGCCATTTGGCACAAACTTTGCTTCGATAGTATCCGTAGAGCCTGCGCGAACTGTGGCCCTACGCATCACTCGTTCTCGGAGGAGGCCCTAGCATGATTCCGTATCGCCCAGAACCACTGACAGACTTCAACAACCCGGCGAACCAGGAGGCGTTTGCCGCCGCCCTGGCCAAGGTCGAGCAGGAACTTGGCCGCACCTATCCGCTCGTCATCGGCGGCAAGCGCATCGACACCGGGCGCTACATTGAGTCCATCAACCCGTCCAAGAAGGCGGAGCTCGTCGGCCGCGTCGCCATGGCGGGCAAGGACGAGATCGAACAGGCGCTCAAAGCCGCTTGGGACGCCTACCGGACCTGGTCGCGCATGCCTGTCATCGAGCGCGCGGCGCTGCTTTTCAAGACCGCGGCCATCATCCGCAGGAGAAAGCACGAGTTCTCGGCCTGGATGCTCCTGGAGGCCGGCAAGAGCCGCGCAGAGGCCGACGCGGATACCGCCGAAGCCATCGACTTCCTCGAGTACTACGGCCGGCAGATGATCGATCTCGCCCGCCGCGCGGACGACCTGCTCACGCCACTGTCCGGCGAGGACAACCACATCGAGTACATCCCGCTCGGCGTAGGCGCCATCATCCCGCCCTGGAACTTCCCGCTCGCCATCGTGACGGGCATGACGGTCTCCGCCGTGGTCGCTGGAAACACGGTGCTCCTGAAGCCCGCCATCCAGACGCCCGTCATCGCCTACAAGCTCGTGGAGGCGCTTGAGGAGGCGGGCATGCCGGCAGGCGTGGTCAACTTCGTCCCGGGCGATCCGGCCGAGATCGGCGACTTCATGGTGGGCCACAAGGATGTCCGCTTCATCTCGTTCACGGGATCGAAGCAGGTCGGCCTGCACCTGAACGAGCTCGCGGCGAAGCAGATTCCCGGCCAGCGGTGGATCAAGCGATTCGTCGCAGAGATGGGCGGCAAGGACGCCATCGTCGTGGATGAAGGCTACGACGTGGAGATGGCCGCCAAGACGATTGTGCAGTCGGCGTTTGGCTTCTCGGGGCAGAAGTGTTCCGCCTGCTCGCGCGTGATCGCCCACGAGTCGCTGTACGGGGAACTCGTCGATCGCGTCGCAGAGCTCGCGAAGGCGTTCAAGGTCGGCGACGTGCGGGACGCGAGCGTGGGCACGGGCCCCGTCATCGACCAGAAGGCGTTCGAGAAGATTACGAGCTACATCGAAATCGGGCGCGGCGAAGGCCGGCTGGTGGCGGGCGGCACGGCCTCGAACGAAGTGGGCTTCTTCGTGAACCCGACGGTCTTCGCGGACGTGAAACCGGACGCGCGCATCATGCAGGAGGAGATCTTTGGGCCGGTGGTGGCGTTCACGAAGGTGCGCTCGTTTGAAGAGGCCATCGAGGTCGCCAACAGCACGGACTTTGGGCTCACGGGATCGGTCCTGTCCAACAACCGCGAGCACCTGGCCTACGCGCGGCATCACTTCCACGTGGGCAACCTGTATTTCAACCGGAAGTGCACGGGCGCCATCGTGGGCGTGCACCCGTTTGGCGGCTTCAACATGTCCGGCACCGATTCGAAGGCCGGCGGCCCGGATTACCTGCTCCTGTTCACGCAGATGAAGAGCGTGTCGGAGCTTTTGTGACGATACTCGGCGGGCCATGGGCCCGCCTCTCGAGGTGAGGCGCATGACGACACAGGTGACGGGCCGCGACGCATTGCGGCTCGAAGAGCAATACGGCGCACACAACTACCACCCCCTCCCCGTGGTGCTCGTGAAGGGCGAGGGCGTTTGGGTGTGGGACGCCGAGGGGAACCGGTACCTCGATATGCTGAGCGCCTATTCTGCGCTCAACCAGGGCCATCGCCATCCGCGCATCATCCAGGCGCTGAAGGAGCAGGCGGACGCCATCACGCTGACCTCGCGCGCGTTTCACAACGACAAGCTCGGCCAGATGTACGAGCGGATCGCGAAGCTGACGCACAAGGACATGGTCCTGCCGATGAACACGGGGGCTGAGGCGGTGGAGACGGCCATCAAAGCCGTCAGGCGCTACGCGTACGACGTCAAGGGCGTCCCGGCTGACCAGGCCGAGATCATCGTCGCCGAGCACAACTTCCACGGCCGGACGACGACCATCATCTCGTTCTCGAGCGATCCGGAATACAAACGCGGCTTCGGCCCGCTCACGCCCGGCTTCCGAATCATCCCGTACGGCGACATCGAGGCGCTCAAACAGGCCATCACCGAGAACACCGCGGCGTTTCTCGTCGAGCCCATCCAGGGCGAGGCAGGCATCATCGTGCCGCCGGAAGGCTATCTGCGCCAGGCGTACGAGATCTGCCGCGAGCGCGGCGTGCTGTTTGTGGCGGACGAAATCCAGACGGGCCTCGGGCGCACGGGGCAGATGTTTGCGTGCGACTGGGAGGGCGTCATCCCAGACGTGTACATCCTCGGCAAGGCGCTCGGCGGCGGCGTGTTCCCCGTGTCGGCCGTGGCCGCCAATCGGGACATTCTGGGCGTCTTTGAGCCCGGTTCGCACGGCTCGACGTTTGGCGGCAATCCGCTCGGCGCAGAGGTGGCGATCGCGGCCCTCGACGTGATCGTCGAGGAGAAGCTGCCGGAGAAATCGCGCGCGCTCGGCGAAAAGTTCCTGAGCTGGCTCCGGGAGCTCAAACACCCCGCCATCAAGGAAGTGCGCGGCAAAGGGCTCTTCATCGGCTTGGAGCTCAAGGAGAAGGCGCGACCCTATTGCGAGCGTTTGAAGGACGAAGGTCTCTTGTGCAAGGAGACGCACGAGAACACGATTCGATTCGCGCCGCCCCTTGTCATCCGCGAAGACGAGCTCGCGTGGGCGTTTGAGAAGATCCGAAGCGTCTTCGGCGAAGGCGCGCGCTAGAAAGCAGGGATGGTCATGCGAGACATTCACATCATCGGCGTCCCGTCCGACTATGGCCAGAACCGGCGCGGTGTGGACATGGGCCCCAGCGCCATCCGCTACGCCGGGCTCAAGGAAAAGCTCGAGCGGCTCGGCTACGACGTGTCCGATCTCGGCGACGTGCCTGTGCCCACGCCCGAGACGCGGCGAATCGAGCATCAGAAGCTGAAGTACCTGCGCGAGGTGGTCTCCGTCTGCGAGGCGCTCTGCGAAAAAGTCGAGGGCGTCCTGAAGGGCGGCCATACGCCCGTCATCCTCGGCGGCGATCACTCCATCGCGCTCGGCAGCCTCGCCGGGATCGCCCGCGCGGGTCAGCCGTTTGGCGTGATTTGGTTTGACGCCCACGGCGACATGAACACGGATGAGACGACGCCTTCCGGCAACATCCACGGCATGCCGCTCGCGGCGAGCCTCGGCCTCGGCCACGAGGCGCTCACGGGCATCGGGGGGATTCGGCCGAAGGTGAAGGCAGAGAACGTGGTGCTCGTCGGGGCGCGCTCCATCGATCCAGAGGAGCGAGAGCTCATCCGCCAATCGGGCATCCACGTGTTCACCATGCAGGACGTGGATCGCCGGGGGATGGACGCCGTGATGCAGGAGGCCATCCGCATCGCGGCAAACGGCACGCGCGGCATCCACTTGAGCCTCGATCTCGACGCGCTCGACCCCATGTTCGCCCCGGGCGTCGGCACGCCGGTCAACGGCGGATTCACCTACCGGGAGGGCCATCTCGCCATGGAGTTGCTCGCGGCGAGCGGCAAGCTTATCTCCGTCGACGTCGTCGAGGTCAACCCCATTTTGGACCACCGCAATCAGACCGGCCGCATGGCCGTCGAGTTGCTCGAATCGCTGTTTGGCAAGCGCGTCATCTGACGCTGGGATGCAGACGCTGGGATGCAAAAGAGGGTGCCCCTGTTGCGTAGGAGGCACCCTCTTTTGCGCGTGTGGCGCGGGCGCCAGGCGCCCTCAATCGTTCTCCACGTAGCGCACGTCGCCGAGGCCCGCGACGTCCTTCTGAACCTCGATGCGCCCCTGCGCGTTCTCCCCGAGCACAATCCAACGGCACTCCGGCAGTTCCGAGAGCGGCCGATCGGCGAGATCGCCCAGGTCGCGCAGCCGAAACATCTCGCGCACCTGTTCGGCCACCTCCCCCAAGGTCGCCCCGGGGTGCTGGCGCAACCAGCGGCGCGTCTTGCGCGCGAGGTCCTTGCCGGATCGCGTCAAATACAAGATTTCTTGGTCCAAACGACATTCCACCACCCATCGCTTGTTAAAGATCAATATACAAGAAAAAGACGGACGCAACATCAAAAATTCGCTAGAAAGCTTCGCGATCACGCCCACCTTTTGTGGCGCACCCCATCAGGCGAGGCTGTCGAGAATGTCGCGGATGGAGAGATCGGCGCCTGCGAGCGATTCGTCGGCCACCCCGTAGTACATGTGAATCACGTCGCCTTCCACCCAGGCGCCGCAGGAGAACACGACGCCGCGCAGAAAGCCCGTCTGCTCGTACGGGGCCTCGGGTTTCAGGACGGGCTCGGCCGATCGCGCCAGCACCTTCGACGGATCGGCCAAATCGACCAGGCAGGCGCCCATGGCGTATTCGTTCTTGTCGTTGGCGCCGTGGTACAGGAGGAGCCAGCCCTTGTCCGTGCGGATGGGCACGGCGCCTCCGCCGACGCGCAGGCTGTCCCACTCGTGCCGCCGGGGCGCGAGGAGGAAGCGGTGGTTGCCCCACGCGCGCAGATCCGGCGATTCGGCAATCCAAATGTCGAGCTCCCCGAGCCCGCGGGGCGCCGGCCGATGGAGCAGGTGGTAGTGCGTACCGACGCGCTCGGGGAAGAGCACAGCGTCCTTGTTCTCGGGCGGCAGAATGAGGCCGAGGCGAAAGACGTGCCGGAAGTCGCGCGTCGCGGCGAGCCCCACGGCCACGCCGTGATCGGACACGGCTGTGTAGGTGATGTAGTACACGCCGTCGATCTCGGCCACGCGCGGATCTTCGACGCCGAACGCCTCGTACTGGGTCTCCGGCGCGAGAAACGGTTTTTCCTCAATGGTAAAGTGTCGCCCGTCCCGGCTGCGCGCGAGGCGCAGGTGCGACATGGAGGTGAGCCAGACGGTCTCGCCCGTGTCCTTGCGGCGGACGGCGCGCGGGTCCGAAAAGTCGTAGTGGGGATCGGACCGCTTGAACCAGTGTACCTCGACGGCGCGGCGCATCGGATTGTAGACGGGGACGCCGACGGCATCCTCGTCTGCGCTGGCCTGCTCGGCGACGCGCAGGACGAGGACCGTCTCATCGCGGACCCTCGCCACGCCGGCATTGAACGCGCCAATGACGCGCATGTCGGGGTGAGAAGGCGGCACGTCCTGCGGCGTGATCAGCGGATTCTCGAAATAGCGGTTCACGTTCACGCGAATCTCCCCCTTGCCATGGCGGTGGAAGCTCACCAATCGGCGATCTCGCCGCCGCGATGATTTTGGGCAAACACGCTTGGCGGCGGGTCAAAATCGGTGTCGCGGACGGAAGACGGAGGAGCGACGCCGCGATCGCTCAAATAGACCGCGTCGAAGGTGGGATCAAAGGTGACCCACCGCGCCCCGTCCCACGCCTCATCCCATTGGTGCGGTCCCCACCCCAACTCCCCGAGGCCCTGTCCCTGGATGACGAGGGCAGGGATGCCAAGCGCGCGCAGCAATCCTGCGGCCACGCCGGAGATATCCTGGCACACGCCGCGGTGGAGCGCGAGGGTGGTGGTCATCTGCTGCCACGGGACCTGGTTGTTCAGGTAGGCGGGCCAGTTGTACCAGATGTTTTGCGAGGCCCAATCGGAGATGGCCCGAATCTCGGCATCCACCTGCTGCGGCGTCTGGGCGCGCGTGATCCCGGCCTGCTTCACGATGGACGAGGCGAGTTGGGCCACGGCTGGCGACTCGTTGGCGTTGATGAACCAGCTTTGCAGCAGGCCGAGCGCCTGGAGCCCTAAACTTGGCGCAGCCGATTCGATGGCCCGGCTGTAGGCGATGGTGCGGCGTTGGAGGGCGGTGGCGTTCAGCACCTCTTCCACCTGGACCTCGAGCGTGCCCTGAAAGGGTAACCGTATCGTGGTGTCGAGGCGGCCGTGGACCATAGGCGCGCTGTAGCTGTGCGTCTCACTTGGGTCGTCGTTGGAGCGCACGGTGATGAACGCCTCGCCCGTGAAGCCATCCGGCGTCTGGAGGCGAATGGGCAGCGCGGGCGTCAAGGGATTGTAGAGGGCCGAAGAGGTGACGCCCGGCTCTCCGTAAAACCAGGGCTCTGGCCAGAGATCTCCCGGCGCCTGGGCCGCGGTCGGGGCGACACCTGAAGAGGGGATGGAAAGCGGCGGGACGGGATCCAGCGCGGCGAACTTTGCGCCCTGCCACTCGGTCGCCACGTGAAACGCAGCGAAAAGTTGGCGCAACGCATCCACATCCACGTAGAGTTGACCGTTTCTCGCGATGACATGCGCGTCGATGGGGCCGCCGTACGTGACCTCGTCCCCGTGAGCCGGCTGCCAGTACCAGATGTACAGGGGGCCAGTCTTCGGCAGCGACTGGGGAAAGGACGGCAGATCTCCCACCACCCAGCCGCTTGAAGTGAGGGCCTGCGGGATGTGCATGAGGTTGAGCCAAGCGACACACGCGGAAAGCGGCGCGTACACACGCCCATCGATGTGCTGCCAGGCGACGGCCACCTGTCCCACGCCCGGGACAGCCAAGGCGCCACGCGCCCCGTCGGCAGAAGCCGCGGCTTGCTGGGGAAAGGCGGCGAGCGAAATCCACGCGGTAACCAACGGTCCAAGAGCGGTGATGGCGCGGCGTCTCATCGGCGACAGGCACCTCCAGCTGCTCGACAGGCGTTCAGGCCGAGCGTGACAAGCACATGCTGCATCAATACGCCGTTGATCGACCAAATCCTGCATGCCTCGCGCGATCGCCGTCGATATTTCTCGGGAAATCACGTGCGTTGTCGAACGAAGGCACGGACAGGAAATGAGCGGCTCGTGTCGAAGAAGATCAAGGGGAAATGCAGGAGACGCGCGGACGCTCCCTCGCCCGCGCCGGCGCTACACACCACGAGGAGGATCTCAAGATGCCCAAAGCGAAAACGTATGGTTACGCCCTGCTTTCGGTGGCCGTTGCGCTGTTTCTTGCGACGGGATGCGGAGGCGGATCGTCCGGCGGGAGCCCACCGCCCATCAACAACACGACGAACGCGACCAACGAAACGCAGAACACGTCCAATGCGAGCGGCAATTCCGCAAACCCTGGGGGAAGCACCAACACGTCCAACAGCGGCATGCCGCAGAACTCCACGGGTTCCTCCCCAGGAGGGTCTCAGCCTGCCAACGCGGGCTCGTTCCCGTCCATCGTGCAGCAGGCGATGACGAGCCTTGGCAAGAATGGGTTCCAAGGCGCGGATGCCCCGACCTACGTGCCACAGCCGTCGGGCGGCGGATCGACGTCCTTCAACGCGCATAACACGCAGCCGAGCGCGCACGGCCCCCAATTCCTCGTGGGTTATCACGTGGATCTCCTGACGGGAGGCCAGACGTTCGCTTCGTACGAGGTCGACCACTTCGTCTCGTCGAGCCAGGCCGCGGAGAGCCTCTCATCGTTCGCCAGCGCCGTGCACGGAGGCCAGCTGCCGTCAGGCGGGACGGGCATCCTCCTGCCCAACAATCATTCGGCCCAGATGGCGACCATGGGCAATTCGACGGTCGTGTACTGGTCCGAGAACGGATGGAACTTCCAAGTCGTCAACGAGAACACGTCCGTGCCGCCCACACCCATTGTGGACAAACTCGTCAACGCGCTCGCGAACACGTCCTTGCCCTCAACCGACGGCATCGGGCGCGTCATCGTCGACAATACGGACCCGTCGGGATCGGACGTCACGGTAACGGTCATCTGGAGTCAGAACGGGAATGTGTACGAGGTGCAGACCACAAACAGCGCCGAGTCGCCCATCTCGTCCGCGCTGCAGATGGCGAATTCGATGCAACCGTACTGGTCCTAACGCGCAAAACACCGAAACCGGGCCACAGGCAAAGACAGGCAAAGGGCGCACCGCTTGGAGGAGCGGATGCGCCCTTCGCCCGTGCGGTTGCGACGCAGCGGCGTCCGCGCCGCGCTTCGTGGTTCAGCACCGCGCTTCGCCGTCCGCACTACGCTTAGTTGTTGTCGATCTGTGCGCGCTGCAACCGGCCGCTGTAATCGACATAGACGGTCTTCCACTCGGTGAAGACGTCGAGCGCCGCCTGACCCGAATCGCGGTGGCCGTTGCCGGTGGCCTTGGTGCCGCCAAACGGCAGGTGAATTTCGGCCCCGGTCGTGCCGGCGTTCACATACACGATGCCGGTGTCGAGATCGCGCATGGCGCGAAACACGCGGTTCACGTCGCGCGTGAAGATGCTCGCCGACAGCCCGTAGCGCACGCCGTTGTTGACCCGGATGGCCTCCTCGAACGAGTCGACGGCCATCACAGAGAGGACGGGGCCGAAGATCTCCTCCTGGGCGATGCGCATCTCGGGGCGAACCCCTGCGAAGAGGGTCGGCGCGTAGTAGAACCCGCGGGCGTAGTCGCCTTCGGAAAGCCTGCGGCCGCCGGTCAACAGGTGGGCGCCCTCGCGCAGGCCAAGCTGGACGTAGTGATCGATCTTCTCGAGCGCCGCCTCGTGGATGACGGGCCCGACGTGGACCGCCGGGTCGAGCCCGTCCCCGACCTTGAGCGCCTCGACGCGCGGCAGAAGCTTGGCGAGGAGCGCCTCCTCTGCGGCGCGCTCCACAATGACGCGGCTCGCCGCGGTGCAGCGCTGACCGCTCGTGCCATACGCGCTCCAGACAATCGCGTCCACGGCGAGATCCAGGTCGGCGTCGGCGAGCACCGTGATGGCGTTCTTGCCGCCCATCTCGAGGGAGACGCGCTTGAGATGCGCCCCGGCCACGCTCGCAATATGCCGCCCGGTCTCGGTCGAGCCGGTGAACGAGATCACGTCGATGCCGGGGTGGGTCAGCATGGCCTCGCCGACGACGGGCCCGTCGCCAAAGACGACATTCAGCACGCCCGCGGGGAGCCCCGCCTCCTCATACACCTCGGCGAACGCCCGCGCGAGAAGCGGCGTCTCTTCGGCCGGCTTCCACACGACAGCGTTCCCGGCGACAATGGCCGGGAGCGACTTCCACGACGCGATGGCGATGGGGAAGTTCCACGGCGTGATGATCCCGACCACCCCGACCGGCGCACGCACGCTCATCGCAAACTTGTCGGGCAGCTCGGACGGCGTCGTCTGGCCGAACAGCCGCCTTCCCTCCCCCGCCATGTAGTCGGCCATGTCGATGGCCTCCTGCACCTCGCCGCGGGCCTCTTCCAGCACCTTGCCCATCTCCATCGTGAGCATCCGGGCGAGCTCCTCTTTGCGCTCGCGCAACAGCTGCGCCACCCGCTGCAAGACCTTCGCCCGCTCGGGGGCAGGGACGAGGCGCCACGCCGCCTGCGCCTCGCGCGCCGCGCGCACGGCCTCGTCGAGATCGTCCGGGCCCGATCTCGCCCAGGTGCCGAGCACCTCGCCGTTGGCTGGGTTCACGTTTTCGCCGTACTGCCCGGTCTTTGGCTCCTGCCAGCGGCCGCCAATGAAGTTCAGGCATGGCTCAAACCGATGCATGCGCGTCTCCCTCCTGCACCTCGCGGACGACCGCCGCGAAAATCTCCAGTCCCTCGTCGAGCACGTCCCAGGGGATGTTTAAGGGGCACAGGAAACGGATGGCGTTGTTGTACACCCCGCACTTCATCAGGAGAAGTCCCCGCTCCATCGCGCGGCGCAACACGGCCGCCACCATCTCCGCGTTCGGCTCCATCGTCTTGCGATCCCGCACAAACTCGACGGCGAGCATCGCGCCGCGCCCGCGCACGTCCCCGATGAACCTGCACTCGCGCATCAGCTCGAGAAGCGCGCTCCGAATGCGATCGCCGACCTGCTCGGCGCGCTCGACGAGCCCCTCAGCTTCCATGACGTCGAGCACCGCGAGCGCCGCGCTCGCCGCCACTGGGTTGCCGACGTAGGTGCCGCCAAGCGTGTTCTCCGCGGGCGCGTCCATGATCTCGGGCCGCCCAAAGACCCCGGACAGCGGCAGGCCAGCCGCGATCGACTTGCCGCAGGTCATGAGGTCCGGCACAACCCCCTCGTGTTCCATGGCAAAAAATCGCCCCGTCCGCCCGTAGCCGGTCTGGATTTCGTCCGCGATGAGCAAAATCCCGTGCTTGTCGCAAAATTCTCGCAAGACCGGGAAGAATCCTTCCACCGGCACGATGTAGCCGCCCTCGCCCTGGATGGGCTCGACGATGACACAGGCGATCTGCGCCGGATCGAACCAGGTGACGGCGGCGCGCTCCAAAAAGCGCTGGAACTCTTCGAGCCGGGGACCATGCGTGGCACTTGGGAACGGCAGCCGGTACACCTCCGGCGCGTACGGCCCGTAGTGCGCCTTGTACGGGTGCAGCTTGCTCGTCAGGCTCATGGCCATCAGCGTGCGCCCGTGAAACGCGCCGTCAAACGCGATCACGCCTGGCCTCCCCGTCGCCCGCCTCGCGATTTTAATGGCATTTTCCACCGCCTCGGCGCCCGAGTTGAAGAAAAGCCCCTTGGCGCCTGGAATCCGCGTTTTCGGCGCCAGCCGCTTGGCGAGATCGATGAGCGGCGTGTACGGGAACATGGTGTAGTCGGTGTGCGTAAAGCGCTTCGCCTGTTCGATCACGGCCGCCACGACCCGCGGGTGACTGTGCCCGACGTTGAGGCACCCGACGCCGCCCACGAAGTCGATGTAGCGGTTCCCGTCGAGATCGTACAAAAGGCTGCCTTCGGCCTTGGCGATCATGGCAGGGAGAAACGGACGATACGCGCGCGCCAGATACGTTTCGGCGTCCTGCAGATAGGGGGCGCTCGCCGCCCCTGGCAGCGTTTGGACACGAGCCATGGTGCACCGCCTCCTTCAGCGAGTCTGCCTCAAGATATGGAGCAAGTGCCGTGCCAGGTGCCTCGCAGCGAAGGCTCGGCGCCGCGCAGGGCGAGCGGTGAGCATTCCATCGCCACAAGCCGCAGGCGCGGGCATTGGGGTGCGTACAGGCGCAGATGCGGTGTATGATGATTCTGAGAGCGCAAAATGGAGGCGCAAAACGCAAAACTGGGGCTGCGCGAGGGGGCGAAACGATGGAGCCGAGCGTGGCAGCGGACGTCTGGAAACTGTATCAAGAGATCCTCGAGTTCGCGCCGATCGGAGTGCACGCGGTCGACCGCGAGGGCCGCACGCGCGTGTACAACCGCGTCATGGGCGAGATCGACGGATATCGCCCGGACGAGGTGCTGGAGAAAAACGTGTTTGAGCTCTACGAGCTCGACGAAAACACGAGCACGCTCTGGCGCGCGCTGAAGACGGGGCACCCGGTGCAGATTGAGGAACAGGTGTACGTGGCGCGAAACGGTCGGCGCGTCGTGACGCAAAACCGGACGAAGCCGGTCGTGATCGCCGGGGAGATCATTGGAGCCATGGAAATCGCGGTGCCGCGCCGGGAGGAAATCCGGGGCCAAGCGGGGGCACCGGGTTCTCGGCGGCAGTTTACCTTCGCGGACATCCTCGGTGAAAGCCGGGCCATAAGGCGCGCGGTCGATCTCGCCGAACGCGCCGCGCGAACGGACCTGCCGGTGCTCATCATTGGGGAGACGGGCACGGGCAAGGAGCTCGTCGCCCAAGCCATCCACGGGGCGAGCGCGCGGCGCCAAGGCCCGTTTTTGGCGCAAAACTGTGCAGCGTGGCCGGAGGGCCTCGCGGAGAGCGTGCTGTTTGGCACGAGGCGGGGCGGATTCACGGGCGCGGTGGATCGGACGGGCGTGTTCGAGATCGCGTGCGGCGGAACGCTGTTTTTGGACGAAGTCCACGCGATGTCGCCGGCCGTGCAGGCCAAGTTGTTGCGCGCCCTGCAGGAGGGCGAGGTCTGGCCCATCGGCGCGCGACGGCCTGTGGCCATCGACGTGCGCGTCCTTGCGGCGATGAACGTGCCGCCGGGCGAAGCGGTGAGCCGCGGACTTCTCCGGCCGGATTTGCTGTACCGCGTCGGCGCGGTCGCCATTCACCTTCCGCCCCTGCGAGAGCGGCCGGAGGACATCCTGGTGCTTGCCCGCGCCTTCTTGGCGAGGTACGGCCATGGCCGCGAGGTGGGCTTGTCGAGCGAGGCCCGGAGATTTTTGCTGCGCCACGATTGGCCGGGCAACGTGCGCGAGCTCGAACAGACGGTGCGATCCGCCCTTTGGCTTTGGCCGGAGGCACGCGAGCTGTCGCTCGAGATGCTGAAAGCGGCGCACCCGCTCTTTGGGGCGGAGGCCCTGACCGCGGAGGGTGCGGGGGCGCGGGACGGAGGCGCGGAGACGGCGCGTGGAGCGGAGCGAGCGACGGAGCGCAAAGCGGCGTGGAGCACGACGTCTGGAAGGGAGCGTGGGGCGGCGCCGCGCGCCGAGCGACCGTCCGACGATGCGATCCGCGCGGCCTACGAAGCGGCGTCGGGCAACCTGTCGCGCGCCGCGCGGGCGCTTGGCATCAGTCGGCAGCGGATGCAGTATCACGCGCGGCGGCTGGGCCTGAGGCCGTGATCGCCAGACGCGGTGGACGGCAGGAGCGCCGACGGGGCGAGAGCCGTTGAGGTGAGGCCGGAGGGCGGGAAGCAGCGCACGGCCCAAGGCGCGCACGCCCGCCCGTATGCGGGGCGAGGTCAGCGAGACGCCCGGCGCCTCGTCCCTCCTCGGGCGGATGTGCGCTTGCCCCGCTTGCCACCCTCGCCGACGATGGCCCGAATCAGCGCCCAGGCGCCCACAGGAACGCCGGCGAACATGAGCCAGTCGATGGGCACGTTGTACCTCTCAAAGGCGAAGAAGAAGCAAAACACCGCGGTAAAGTAGAGCAGCGTGAGCCAGATGAGCACGAGCTCGCGGCGGCGTCCGCGCGCAAAGACCATCGCGACGAAGTGGCCCACGATGGACGCATCCACCACCCACGTCTGAAGCCCGCGCAGCGAGTCCTCCGTCAGGCCGAAGATGGAGATCGGCAGGTATGCGCGCAGCCACAGGATCTGTGGTTTGATCCACAGGTAGGTGGTCCAGAACGAAGACGGGTTGGTCTTCAGCCACTCCCCCATCCGCTTGAAGGCGATTTGCTTTTGCAGGCGAAACCACGTCAGTTCGTGCATCGACTGTGGCCGCAAGTTGGGGTACTCCCGCAGAAGCTGGTGCTCAACGGCGCCCTCGTTGGCTGGCGGCGGATAACCATAGCCCTGAAAGGTGCCGAGCAACAGCGGATTCCAGCTGTCATCCGTGAACAGAATGAAGCGATGAAACACCAGCTCATTCCGAATCCACCACGGCGCCATGAACGCGACGCCGACGGCGATGGCGACGCCGAGATGGCGCCAGAGCAGCGGACGGGGATAACCCTTCATCAGGAAGTAGAGGAGCGCGAACACAATCCAGAGCGCGACGTTGGGCCGCACGTAGATGGCAAGCATGAACGTCACGGCCAGTCCGAGCACGTCCCGGAGCCGCCTCGACTCTGCCACTTTGAAGGTAAAGTCAAACATCCAAGCGAAAGCCGCCATGAAAAGCGGTTCCGTGAGAAACAGCGTGTCCACCTCGATTTCGGGCGGATACATCGCAACGGCCAGTGCGACGACTGCGCCCACCCAGGGACGCGTCATCCTTGCAACCGCCCGGTAGATGCCGACGATGCCCAACACGGCAATGAGGGTGAACACGATCTTCCCCACGTACAAGCCGGTGACGCCTGTCCCAAACAGCCAGATGATCCCGGCCAACAAAAACGTAATTCCGGGCATCATGTGCACGGTCGGTGCGTTGGGCGTGTAATACGAGAAGGTCCCCTTCTCAAGCAGCCACAGCGCGCTCCGGTAGTAGCCCTCATCGTCGCTGTGAATGGATAGATGTGGCCCGTAGGCGAAAATGGTAATCAGGCGCGGCGCCAACGCGACCAGCCACAGCCACGCCGGCGCCCCCAGCCAAGTCCTTCTCATGCGCATGGTGAAAACTCCTGTACACGTTTTGAGGCTCGCTTCTGGCCGCGATCGAAACTCCGCTTGTTAGTCTATCACAACCGGGTGCGTGAGGCGGCTTCCATCAAACGGAGTACGTATGAGGTTCTCTTAGGATCACGGTCACCACCGTAGCACCGCGGACGCACAACCTCGCGCCGACTTGAGGCCTGACTTTGCGAGCACCAAAAAGAGACCCGGGAGAGTGTAAAATGAACTGTGTAAACAGCCATGCCCGATTGGGTACAAGAGGCGGATGAAAATTGGCGGGCCTCTATTTTCTTATCAAACTCCCCGAATCCCGGAGTGGAGTCTACAAGGGGAGTGAACGTACATGGAACTGCTATCCAAGGAGCAAATCCGTCAACTCATTCGAGATGGCAAGTTGAAGGATATTCACGACGTCCAAAGCATGCTCAAGGATCTTTTCGCGAGCACCGTCCAAGAAATGCTTGAAGCCGAATTGGACACGCA